>JAQGJO010000275.1 GCA_028290595.1 Hyphomicrobiales bacterium
TGTCGCCGACAATCAGCTCCTTCTGGAACAGGTCCTTCAATGTGGCGACCTGCGACCGTTTATTGGAAATGCAGACGCTGGTCTCGGTCGTCGGGCTGCCGAGCCAGTTCATCTTCTCCGGATCGAACCGCGCCAGGGCCGGGGTCATCACCGGCGCCAGCGGCGTGTCTCTTGTCAGGATGCCGAATGTCGAACCGTCCTTTGGTGCGACCGCATAGAGATGCCCGGCCGCGGCGATGCCGCCGCCTGCCGGCATGTTCTGCGGCACGACGGATGGATTTCCGGGAATATGCTTGCCGATATGGCGGCCGACGACTCGGCCCCAGCGGTCATAACCGCCGCCGGCAGCGGCAGCGATAACGAGAATGACATTGCGGCTGGCGTAGAAGGCCGCCTCGCTCTGCTGCGCCTGTGCGCCCGTGGCAACGATCATGCCGATCAGCGCCGCACCTGCGGCTTTCCTGAAACATCCCGCCATATGTCCTCCCAGCGGCCGCGCATGGCGCGCCGATTTTGAGAGGCAAGTCTAGCGCTGCTTTGGGATTGCCGCTACCCGACCGTTTCAGTCGGGGCTATAGCCGGTGTCGATGGAAATCGTGCCGCCGGCGACCCGCGAGACGCAGGCGCAGATGCGCAATCCCTCGTTGCGCTCGCTGTCCGACAGAAACACGTCGCGATGGTCGATCTCGCCTTCGCAGTCGAGGATATCGACCGTGCACAGACCGCATTCGCCGCGCTTGCAATCGCTCATCACATCGACGCCGACTGCCGCTAGCGCATCGGTCATGGACTGATCGGCCGGCACTTCGATCTCGACGCCAAGCGCCGGCACGCGCACGCGGAATGGTTCCGCCGCGAACGCTCCGCTGGAGCCGAAGGTCTCGCTGCGCAGCCGCGACATCGGCCGGCCCGCCGCGCGCCACGCCTTGCGGAAAGCATCGACCAGGGACAGCGGCCCGCAAAGATAGATTTCCGCATCGGCCGGCATGGCGGCGACCTCCGCGGCGGCATCAATGCGCGTGCCTTCGTCAGAGACAAAGAAGCGCGCATCGGCTCCCAGCGCCGCCTGCATCTCGTCGGCAAAGGCGAGTTCATCGCGGGTCCTGGCTGCCTGCAGCAAAGTCACTTTCTCGCCGCGCCGCGCCAGGGCCAGCGCCATGGAGTGGATCGGCGTCACGCCGATGCCACCGGCCACCAGCACATAATGGGGCGCCTGCCACGACAGGCTGAAATGATTGTGCGGCTCGCTGACGCTGAGCCGCGCACCGACCGCGCAATCATGCATATAGGCCGAGCCGCCGCGTCCGTTCGGATCGCGTTTGACGGCGATGCGATAGACATGCGCGTCCGGCGCACCGACAAGCGAATAGGAGCGCGTGTCGACGCCGCTGCCGATCGGCAGCGACAGGTTGAGATGCGCGCCGGGTGTCCAGGCGATGGTGCCGCCTTCCGGCGCGATCTCGATCAGCCGCACGGTCGGCGAGACGTCGCGCACGGCGGCGATGCGGGCGGGCGAATAATGCACGGAAAATCGCATGAGATTTTTCCTTCAGGCACGGCGGCGGATCAGCGCCGAACCGGGGACGAGATCTAGGGTTTTCTGGCTGCGCATGGCCAGCATCAGATTGCGATGCGACAGCCGCGCATGTTCGCGCATGATCGCCTCCGCGCGCGCGCTCTCGCGATTCTCGATCGCCTCGACGACGGCGCGGTGATGTTCATTGGCGATGATGAGAATGCGCTGCGATTCCGGCAGCGAAGCTTCCGCCAGCACGAAGGCGCTGGCCGAAGCGAACGGCAGCCGCACGACCCGTTCGATCTCGCGGATCAGCGCCGGGCTTCCGGACAGTTCGACCAGCAGCGCGTGGAAGCGCTCGTTGGCGTGCAGATACGACTGAAAGCCCTCATCGCCCATGGGGGCGGCATGGATCGTCTTGTCGATCATCTCGACGCAGGCGCGCAATTCCGCCAGCCGCATGGGTGCGACGCCGCGTTCGGCCGCATAGCGTGCCGCAAGGCCTTCCAAGGTGCCGCGGATTTCGATGGCGTCGAACACGTCAGCCTCGCTGAAGGCCTTCACCGCATAGCCGCCGGAGGGGATTTCCTCGATCAGGCCTTCCTGTTCGAGCTTGACGAGCGCCGTGCGCAAAGGCGTGCGCGACACGCCGATGCGCTCGACCATGACGAGTTCGGAAATGCGGTCGCCCGATTTGAGCTCGCCGTTGACGATCAGGTCGCGCAGCGCCAGCAGCGCCGTCACGGTCTGGGATTGTGCGCGTTCGACGGTTTCGATAGCGGCCAAATCTTTTCGGGCCATGACACGCCTCCTATTCGGCGGCCTGCAGCCTGACCGGTTTTGATTCGCCTTTTGTCTCTTGGGCGATCATACGGTCGATGAGCCGGCGTGCCCACATGGCGCCGGCGTCGATGTTGAGATTGTAGAATTCGCGTTCGGGATGGTCGTCCATCGCCTTCTGCTGCGCTTCCAGCACGATCTCGTCCTCGCGGAAGATCGACGAGACGCCTTCCCGCAATTGCGTCG
>JAQGJO010000299.1 GCA_028290595.1 Hyphomicrobiales bacterium
CTCGCCTTCGAAAAGGAAGTCCAGAACGCGTTTACTCGCGCCACATAGCTTCGTACCTTAGCTAGCGCATTGCGGGCTCGAATAGCAGCGTCTACCATGGCCTCCAAAATCAATAGGGAGGAGGCGACGATGCAGTTCGGGCTTTACGCGCCGGTGCCCCATGTCACCGTGGGCTCGAAGGAAATTGCGGCCTCCGTCGCCGGCGGCCAGATGCCGCTGGCTGCCGATCAGGTCGATCCCGCGTTCACCCTGGCGAAAGATGTATTGCTTGCCGCTGAAGCGGCAGGTTTCGACATCATCCTCTTTGCCGAACGCCATCTTGGCGCCGATATGGAAGCCTGGATTCTCGGCGCTGCCGTCGCCTCGTGGACGACGACGATTCGTTCCATGGTGGCCGTCCACCCGAGCCTTTGGCATCCCACCCTGATCGCCAAAATGGCGGCGTCGCTCGACCGGCTGTCGACCGGCCGCATGGCTATCAATCTCGTCACCGGCTGGAATGTCGAGGAACACCGCATGTTCGGTGGCGACGATCTTCCCTACAGTGATGATCGCTATGTGCGCGCCGAGGAATTCGCCGATGTCCTGCGCGGCATGTGGCGCGAGACGCCGTTCTCTTACGACGGGCGCTTTTACAAGGTCGACAAGGCGCAACTGCTGCTCAAGCCGGCGACGCCGCAGCCGCCGGAAATCTTCACCGCCAGCCGCAGCGAGCGCGGCCTCGATATGGTCGCTGGGATCGCCGACTGGTGGTTCCTCGATTACGACAAGGGCGCGGAGACCGTGCGCGATGTGATGGACAGCCTGCAGACATCCATCGACCGCATGAAGGAAAAGGCTGCCGCGCGCGGACGCAAGGTCCGCTTCGCCTTCAATCCGTTCGTCACCTTCGGCGCCTCGCAGGAGGCCGCCCTGGCGCGCGCCATGAAACTGGTGACGCCAGATGGCTCCGATGCCGACACGCGCAAGCTGCTGAACCGCATCGGCCCGGCGACGAAGGCTGGTTGCGTCGGCACGCCCGATCAGGTGCGCGCCCAGGTGCTGGCCTATCGCGACATGGGCATAGAACTTTTTCTGTTCAAATTCGTGCCGACCATCGCGGAGGTCGAAGCCATCCGCGATGAGATCATCGTGCCCTTGCGTGGCGGTAGGCCGGCGCGGTTGGCCGGATAGACCACCGCCTCACGCCCTCGTCCTTCGAGACGCAACGCTTGCGCGTTGCTCCTCAGGATGAGGGCTTCTGGTAGCTGGTAGAAACTTATAAAGAGCCCTCATCCTGAGGAACGAGCGTAGCTCGTGTCTCGAAGGATGGGGGCGTCAGCCGCTATCTCACGCCTTCAGAATGACCTTCGACTCCACGGTCGAATCCGCCTTCAGCCGATACACCACCGGCACGCCGGTATCGAGCTCGATGCCGGTGATGGTTTCCGCCGTGGCGCGTTCCAGCACCATCAGCAGCGCGCGTAGCGAATTACCGTGCGCGACGACCAGCGAGTTTTCACCGCGCAACACGCAAGGCAGGATTTCCTGATTGTAATAGGGCAGGGCGCGCGCCAGCGTGTCGCGCAGGCTTTCACCGCCCGGCGGGGGTGTCTCGTAGGAACGCCGCCAGATCATCACCTGTTCGTCGCCCCATTTCTCTGCCGCCTCGGCCTTGTTGAGGCCGGAGAGATCGCCGTAGTCGCGCTCGTTGAGCCGCGCATCGCGCGTCGTCGGCACATCCGGCGCGCCCATCGCCTCAAGCGCCAGCGTGGTCGTGTGCTGGGCGCGCGACAGTGCCGAGGTGAACACATGCTGGAAGCTCACGCCGTGCGCCTTCAGGCGTTCGCCGGCCGAAGTGGCCTCTTTGATGCCGACGTCGGTGAGGGCCGGGTCCTTCCAGCCGGTGAACAGGTTCTTGAGGTTCCATTCGCTCTGGCCGTGGCGCAGCAAGACAAGAATACGATCCATTTTAGTTTCCCTGGCTTCTTAAATATCGGAAAGGCCGAGTACGTCGGCCATGGAATAATGTCCGGGCTTCTGGCCCTTGCCCCACAGCACGGCGCGCACCGCGCCGCGCGCGAAGATGCCGCGATCTTCGGCCTTATGGCTCAGGATCAGCCGTTCGCCCGGCCCCGCGAAGATGGCGTCATGATCGCCGACGACCGTACCGCCGCGCAACGAGGCAAAACCGATATCGCCATCCTTGCGCGCGCCGGTGTGGCCATCGCGGCCGCGCGCCGACACGTCGCCAAGCTTGACGCCGCGTCCGGCGGCGGCCGCCTCGCCCATCATCAGCGCCGTGCCCGATGGCGCATCGACCTTCATGCGATGATGCATTTCGACGATTTCGATGTCGTAATCCTCGCCCAACGTGGCCGCGACCTTTTTCACGAGGGCCGCGAGCAGATTCACCCCAAGGCTCATATTGCCTGAGCGTATGATGACTGCGTGACGCGACGCGGCGTCGATCTTCTCGATATCCTGCGCCGACAGCCCGGTTGTGCCGATCACGTGGACGATGCGCGCCTGCGCCGCCAGCCCGGCGAGTTGTACGGTCGAGGCGGGGCTGGTGAAATCCACCACACCATCGGCCTTGACGAGCGTCTCCAGCGGATTGGCGGAGACCGGAACGCCGATCTCGCCGATCCCGGCGAGCACGCCCGCGTCCTGGCCCAGCGCCTTGGAGCCGTCGTGCTCCAGGGCGCCGACGAGGGTGGCGCCCTTGGTCGCGTGGATGATCTGCACGAGCGTCCGCCCCATGCGTCCGGCGGCGCCGGCGACGACGAGCCGCATATCGCTCATAGGATTCTCCAAAACGACGGCAAAAAGACCACGAGAACAACTCTTGGCGCGCTCTATAGCGAGGCAACGGCAATTTGCATAGGTTGCCGTTACCAGGCTTCGCTACGCCCTCTGTCATCCCCCTGTGATCTGGGCGGCCTAAACCCGATTCGACCGCAGCGCCATGGTCCCCCCCGGCGCGTCCCCCCAATGACCGCGGTCTTCTGTCGCCGGGCCGCCGTCGCCCGGCGACTTTTTGTGACCAGCTCCCCACAAGTGAAGCGCCGAAAAGAAGCAAGAAAACTGCTTTCCCGTCACGATTTCGCAATAATCCGCGGCTAGCTTCATTCTTGAGGTTGCAGATAGCGCTTGCGCTGCGTGCAACTGGACGCCGGGCCGGATGTACGCCCGGCGTTAACGTTTTTAGGCGACCGCTTGCTCGATTTCAGCGAGCAGGGCTTCCGCCGCCGCCTTCGGATCTTTGGCCTGGGTGATCGGCCGTCCGATGACCAGATAGTCGACGCCGGCGGCAATCGCCCGGCCGGGCGTCATCACCCGCTTCTGATCCGCCAATTCGGAGCCGCTGGGCCGGATGCCGGGCGTCACCAGCAGAACATCCGGGCCGACGATTGGGCGCAACGCCTCCGCCTCCTCGGCCGAGAGCACAATTCCATCGATGCCGCACGCCCGCGCCTGCAGCGAGCGTTGGACCACTAGGTCGCGCACGCCGAGCGCGAAGCCGGCCTCGCGCAGATCGGCGTCGTCGTAGCTCGTCATCACCGTCACCGCCAGAAGCCTCAGCTTCGAGCCGCCGAGCCCTGCCATGGCGGCGCGCATGGTCTGTGGATAAGCATGGACGGTCAGAAAGGTCGCGCCGAGTTCGGCCACCTGCGCCGTTGCGCGGGTGATCGTGTTGGGAATGTCGTGCAGCTTGAGGTCAAGAAAGACCTTCTTGCCCTCGCGCACCAGCTCCTGCGCCAGGGGCAGGCCGCCGGAATAGGTCAATTCCATGCCGATCTTGTAGAAACTGGCCGTTTCGCCCAGTGCGTCCACCATGGCGCGGGCTTCTTTGACCGATGGCAGATCGAGGGCGACGATCATCCGGTCGCGGGGCGAGATGGCGGAGGCAGGCATGCGGAATCCTTCGGCGCGGCGCGCGAGCGCGCCCGTCCTAACCCATAAAGGCGAAAACGCGCTAGAGCGGGATCTAGAAAAAGTCTCAGCGCGAAAAGTCTCAGCGCGCCTTGCGCTTGCCGTCGCCCAGCTTGCGCAGCAGCGCCATGGCCGGACGGATCGCCGGCTCGTCGCGCATTCGCGAGGTCTGGCGCTCGATATCGAGCCGCATCCGGTCCTTGGCGAGACGGATTTCGGTCTCGATACGGTCGCGCGTGTCGAGAATTTCGTCCTTCACCCGGTCGGTGCCTTCGCGGATTTTCAGCATCAACTGTACCGCCGGGCTCTTGCGGGCGATGCGTACCGCCAGCGCCGGCTTGTAAACCCAGACGCGGGCAGGGGGAATATTCAGCCAGACAGGCTGCGAGGCTTCCGCGTCGAACGCCACTGGGGCGACGCCGTTCTTCGGCCGGCGCGGGATCGGCGAAACCATGCCGTAGGTGAATTGTACGAAGCGTCCGCCAACGCCGAGCATGCCGAAGGCGTCGCGCAGCAGGGCGCAGCGATCGGGCTCCGGCCGGTTGAGCAGCGGCAGGCTCGAGACGACGGCGGCAATCGGGCCATCGATCAGGCCGTCGAGCGTGTCGCCGAGATTATAGGCATCGCCCTGGATGACGGTCGCGTCCGGATAGCGCCGCTCAAGCAGGCGGCAGAAGGCCGGATCGTATTCGACCAGAATCAGGCGGTCCGGAGAAATGCCGCGCTGGATCAGCGCCTGCGTCACCGGGCCGGTGCCCGGCCCGAGTTCGATCACCTTGCCTTTGATGGCGGGGTCGACATAGCGCGCCATGGTGCGCGCTAGAAACTTGCCTGACGGCGAAACAGCGCCGGTGCTGCCCGGGTTTTCAAGCCAAGCCTTGATGAAGCGCGCTTCATCGGAGAATCGCTCCTGCAGCGTTCCTTTGGACCTGACACGCGGTCCGCGCTCGTGATGATGTTCTTGACGCAAAATGACCCTGGGCCCCACCCGTCTGCAATTGCCGGTATAAGTCGCTCACAATTGTGGCTACGTCAAGAAACCTTCGCAATCGCCGATTTCAATCGGATTACAAAAGCTTATGGCCCGGGATCGATGCCGGCGGGGACGCCCTGCTTTACAATCGTTCTTTGGCGGATGACTTTCGCGCCCGGAATTTGGGCAAACGACCAAGGAGTCGGTATGGAATCCTACGATGTTGCCGTACTTGGGGCAGGTTTGGCGGGCCTTTCGGCCGCCATGTGCGCCGCCCGCTATGGGCTGAAGACGGTCGTGATCGACCGCATGGGCGCCGGCGGCCAGATCGTCACCGCCACCAGCATCGAAAATCTGCCGGGTCTGCCCCAGGGCGTGTCGGGCTATGAACTGGGGCCGCAGGTTTTCGAACAGGCCGAGGCGGCGGGCGCCGAATTTCGAATCGACACGATCGACGCCATTTCCGCCGACAGCGGCAAAATTGCCGTCATCTGCGCCGGCGAAACCATTGACGCAAAAGCCCTGATCGTGGCGCTCGGCTCCTCGCCGCGCGCGCTCGGCGTGCCGGGCGAGGCGGAATTCGTGGGCAAAGGCGTCTCCCATTGCGCTTCCTGCGATGCACCGATGTTTGCCGGCAAGCCGGTCGTCGTTGTCGGTGGCGGCGACACGGCGCTCGATGAAGCGCTGGTTTTGGCGGAACGCTCGCAATCCGTGCTCATCATCACTCACGGGCCGCAATTGCGCGCGCAGGCGACCTTGATCGAGCGGGCAAAATCCCTGCCCAACATCGAAATACGATTTGAAACCGTCGTCGCGGAAGTGGCGGGCGATGTGGGCGTCACCCACGTCGTCCTGCGCGATCTCAAGAGCGGCCAGACATCGCAAGCCCCTTGCGACGGCATTTTCGTTTGCATCGGCACCACACCCAACACCGAATTGCTGCGCGGCGTCGTCGATCTCGACGCCGATGGGCACATTACGACTGACATCATGATGCGCACCTCGGTTCCCACGATTTTCGCCGCCGGCGACATCCGGGCCGATTCCGTGGGCCTGCTGGCCGCCTGTGCCGGCGACGGCGCGACGGCGGCGACGGCGGCTTGGCGCGCTATATCACAGGCCTGATAGGCCTGTGCGCCCGGCCTGAAAATGCTATAGCTTGGACAGAAGCCGTTCGCGGATTGCGAAGCGGGAGGACAAAATGCTCGATAAGGTTTCCGCGCAGAACGCGGCCAAAATCACAGTCATGAATCCGGTCGGCTATCCGCCGAAGGTGACGCGCAAGACCGCCGCGCCGCGCGTCGGCACGCTCGACGGCAAGACCATCTATCTCGTCGATTGCCGCTTCGATGATTCCATCGAATTGCTGAAACAGGTGGAGATCTGGTTCAAGACCCATATGCCGAGCGTCACCACCAAGCTCGTCAGTCTGTCGCATTATTACGGCCACGACGATCCCAAGACCTGGGAAGAGATCAAGGCCAATGGCGACGCGGCGATCATCGGCGTCGGCCATTGCAGCACCTGCGCACCAGCCGTCGCTACCCATGCGATCACGCTCGACACCAAGTACGGCGTGCCGACGGTTGCGATGCATACCGACAAGTTCGACAAGGTCGTGCGCTCGGTCGCCAAAATGGCGGGCCTCGCCAATGCGCCCGTCGTGTTCGTCCCGCAACCGGTGATGGGCAAGAGCGCCGCGGAACTCGCAGCCTATGTCAATGGCCAGGATCCGATCCTCGGCCAGCCGGTGATGCAGGGCATTATCGAAGGCCTGACGCGCGGGCTGGCGGCGGAAGTCGCACCCGCCGATCGTTCGACGCCGCGTCTCGTCGATCCCGACACCGAAGACAATCTGCATCAACTGTTTCTTGAGAATAACTGGACCGACAAACTGCCGATCGTGCTGCCGACGCAGGAGCGCGTCGCCGCCATGCTGGCGCACACCAGCCGCAAGCCCGATGAAGTCGTCGGCCGCATGCAGCCGACGATGAACAGAGGCCTGTGGGAGTATACGGTCGAGAAGGTCGCCGTGAACGCGGTGATGGCCGGCGCCAGGCCGGAATATTTCCCCGTGATTCTCGCGCTCGCCGCCTCCGGCGTGTCGGCGCGCGGTTCCACCTCGAGTTCGGCCTCCGCCATGGTCGTCGTCAACGGACCCATGCGTCACGAGATCGGCATGAACTGCGGCATCGGCGCGATGGGCCCCTATAATCACGCCAACGCCACCATCGGCCGCGCTTATGGCCTGCTGTCGCAGAACCTGCAGGGTGGTTCTGTGCCGGGCGAAACCTTCATGGGCTCGATCGGCAACAACTACACCTACAACAGCATTACATTCGCGGAGAACGAGGAGCGCAGCCCCTGGGAACCGTTGCACGTGCAGAAAGGCTTCAAGCCCGAGCAAAGCACGGTAACGATCTTTTACGGTTGCCGCTCGACCACGTTCTCGCTCGGCCTGCGCGAAAAGCATTGGCAGGAGCACGTGCGCGATATGTTGCGCGGCACCGATGCGATCACCGGCCCCGTGCTGCTGCTCGATCCGATCACGGCGCGCCAGTTCATCGATCGCGGCGGCTTCGACACCAAGCAGAAGCTGATCCACTGGATCTGGGAAAACGCCACCATGC
>JAQGJO010000292.1 GCA_028290595.1 Hyphomicrobiales bacterium
TATAGGCGCCCGACGAAATATAGGGCTTTGACGCCAGCAGCCCGCCATCGGCGAATTGCGACATGCCGTGCACGTTGGGCAGCTCGACCCATTCATAGGCATCGGCATAGACGACCAGGTACCACTCGGCGATCGCTTTCGGCGCGATGCCGGCCAGCAACGCAAAGTTGCCCGTCACCATCAACCGCTGGATGTGGTGCGAATAGGCATGGCGCCGCGTCTGACCGATCGCCTCCGACAGGCAGTGCATGTCGGTTTCACCGGACCAGTAGAACCACGGCAGCGGGCGCGTCGCATGCAGCGCGTTGGTTTCGGCGTAGTCCGGCATCTTCAGCCAGTAAACGCCGCGGATATATTCGCGCCAGCCGAGGATCTGCCGGATGAAACCTTCCACCGCATTGAGCGGCGCACGGCCCTCGATATATTCGCGCTCGGCCGCAATGCAGACTTCGCGCGGTGTCAGCAATCCGGCATTGAGATACGGCGAGATGGCGGCGTGGAAGACAAACGGTTCGCCGGTCGCCATCGCATCCTGATAGGCGCCGAAATTCGGCAGCGCAAGACGCAGGAAATCGTCAAGTGCGCGCAGCGCATCCGTGCGCGTCACCGCCCATTCGAACGGGATGAGGTCGCCGAAATGGTCCGCGAAGGTGTTGCCGACCAGTTCGAGCACATCTTGCGTGATCGCATCGGGCGCAAAGCCGAAACGTTGCGGCAAAGATTGCGATTTCGGCAGGCGCTTGCGGTTATCGCTATCGTAATTCCATTGCCCGCCAGCGGGCTGGTCGCCTTCCATCAGCAGATCGGTCGCGCGCCGCATCTCGCGGTAGAAGAACTCCATGCGTAACGCCTGGCGACCGGCCGCCCACTGCGCGAAACGTTCGGTACTCGCAAAGAAGCGATCATCATCGCGGATCTCGACGACGACGCCGAGATCGAGGGCGCGGAAATCGGACAGCACACGCCATTCGCCCGGTGAGGTGACGATAACCTGCGACGGCTTGTGGCGCGCCACGGCGCGCTGCAACTCATCTGATATCGAGCCCGTATTTCCGATATCGTCGAGCCGGATGTAGTCGACGACAAGTCCATCCGCGCGCAATTCTTCGGCGAAGTGCCGCATGGCCGAGAGCACGAACGCGATCTTCTGCTTGTGATGCCTGACATAAGTGGTCTCGACCGCGGCTTCGACCATCAATACGACGTCGCCATCGGCATAATCGCGCAGCGCCGCAACGTCACGCGTCAACTGATCGCCGAGCACAAGCCGCAAGCGCGTCATGAGCGGACAATGCTGTCAGATGCGGCGACACGGTTCCTGCGACGCAGATCGCCCTTGCATCGGTCCGAGCAGGTTTTGACCTGGTCCCAATCCTTGGCCCACTTCTTGCGCCATGTGAATGGCCGACCGCAGGCGCCGCATCTCTTCTGCGGCAGGTCGGATTTCAACCTCATCCTGGGCATGGTATCCGCTTTCATCCGCGCATGTGCGTATCTGATTGAGATACGTCGCGAATGCGAACGGGTTGCGCCGGAAAGCGTTCCGCGGCTGTCGTCTCATCGCCTGCGCTTCAGCGGCCGCAGGCGCGCTATTGCGCCTTGTCGCCTGCCAGCATGGTGCGGTACTTGACGACGTCGCGCGTCACCAGCTGCTGCAGCACCTCGGGCGTATGTTCGTTGGCGTCCGGAGCGACAGTGGAGAGATCGACAAAACGCTTCTTGACGAGATCGCTTTCCACCGACTTGCGCGCCGCGGCATTCAGTTTGGCGATGATCTCGGGCGGCGTGCCCTTCGGTGCGAACAATCCGTTCCAGCCCTGCGCCTCGAAATCCGGCAGGCCGGCTTCCGCCGAGGTCGGCAGGTCGGGCAATGACGCCATGCGCACATTGGAGCCGATCACGATGCCTTTGACGAGCTTGTCGTCGATCGCCTGCGACACCGAAGCGGCGGAATCGCAGACGCCGTCGATCTGGCCGCCGATGGCGTCGGTCAAAGCCGGTGCGGCGCCGCGATAGCCCACCAGCGTCACGTCGATCGCCGCCGCCTGCACGAAGCTTTTGCAGATCAGGTAGTTCGACGAGCCGATGCCGGCGTGGCCGAGATTGACCTTGCCCGGATTGGCCTTGGCGTAGGCGATGAAATCCTTGAGCGTCGTTGCCGGAAAATCCTTTTTCAATGCGACGATACCAAAAGTCTTGGCGACCATGGCGATCGGCGCGAACGAGTCCGGCGTGAACGACAGTTTTGGATAGATCGTGTAGGTTGCCGCACTGGTGCCGGCATTGCCGATGGCGATGGTGTAGCCGTCAGGATCGGAGCGCGCCGCGCGCGCGAGCGCAGTGGAGCCGCCGGCGCCGGCGACATTCTCCAGCACAATCGGCTGGCCGAGCGCCACCGACATCTGTTCTGCAACTGCGCGGGCGATCACGTCGGAGGTGCCGCCCGCGGCGAACGGCACGATCATAGTGATGGCGCGCTTGGGAAAGTCCTGCGCCTGTGAGGAGGTGGCGGAGAGAGCGACCAATGACAGCGCGGCGACGAGTTTGAACACCCTCACGCTGCGCGCTCCAGTTGCGCGACGAGGCCGGCGAACAGGCCGCGGCCGTCGGTGCAGCCCATGATCTCTTCCACATGATTCTCCGGATGCGGCATCATGCCAAGAACGTTGCCGCGATCGTTGACCAGGCCGGCGATGGACTGCGCCGCGCCGTTGATATTGTGCAGGTCGGACACTTCGCCGGTGGAGCTGCAATAACGGTACAGCACGCGGCCGTCGCCTTCGAGGCGCTTCAGCGTCTCCGCGTCGGCGGTGTAATTGCCTTCACCGTGGGCGATCGGCACGCGGATCACCTGCCCGGCATTGTAGCCGCGGGTGAACGGCGAGTCCGAGCGCTCGACGCGCAGGTGCACGTCGTGGCAGATGAACTTCAGTTTTGCATTGCGCATCAGGATGCCGGGCAAAAGACCGGACTCGCAGAGGATCTGAAAGCCGTTGCAGACGCCGAGCACCAGCCCGCCGTCGGCGGCGAACGCCCGCACTGCATCCATGATAGGCGCGCGTGCCGCGATGGCGCCGCAGCGCAGATAGTCGCCGTAGGAGAAACCGCCGGGCACGACCACGAGGTCGGTCCCCTTCGGCAGCTCGGTCTCGGCGTGCCAGACCATGGCGGGCTCATGACCCGACGCCAGTTTCAGCGCCCGCGCCATGTCGCGCTCGCGATTGATACCGGGGAAAACGAGAATGGCGGATTTCATGTCGGGCTCGGCAATTCACTGATTTCAAGACGTCGCTCGATGCGATCGAGCCGTTGTTCGTGGCGCACCAGCTGAGCCTACCCCTGCACCTCGATCGCATAATTCTCGATGACGGTGTTGGCCAGCAGCCGGTCGGCGGCGGCTTTCAGCGCCGCCTCCGCCTTGGCCTTGTCGCCGCCGGGGATCTCGATGTCGAACACCTTGCCCTGGCGAACAGAAGCAATGCCTTCGACGCCAAGCGATTTTAATGCGCCCTCGATGGCCTTGCCCTGCGGGTCCAGGATGCCGTTCTTCAAAGTTACAGTGACACGCGCTTTCACGTCAGCAATCCTCAGCTCTTCACCAGGACCGGGCCGGTGCCCATCGGGCGCTCGTTCTCGGCGAGAATGCCGAGGCGTTTTGCCACTTCGGTATAGGCTTCCAGCACGCCGCCCAAATCCCTGCGAAAGCGGTCCTTGTCGAGCTTCTCGTTCGACTTGATGTCCCACAGCCGGCATGAATCCGGCGAGATCTCGTCGGCGACGATGATGCGCATCATGTCGTTCTCGAACAGCCGGCCGCATTCCATCTTGAAGTCGACCAGGCGAATGCCGATGCCGAGAAACAGACCGGTG
>JAQGJO010000307.1 GCA_028290595.1 Hyphomicrobiales bacterium
CGCTTGGCCAGCGCGCGGGCGCGCACCACGCCGCCGACGTCGGGCGACACCACCATCGTATTCTTGAGGTCCAGCCGTTCCTTGATATCGCGGACCATCACAGGCGCGCTGAACAGGTTATCGACCGGAATATCGAAGAACCCCTGGATCTGCCCGGCATGGAGATCGACGGTCAGCACCCGGTCGGCGCCGGCCCGGGTGATCAGATTCGACACCAGTTTGGCTGAAATCGGGGTACGAGGGCCTGGTTTACGGTCCTGACGGGCATAGCCGAAATAGGGAATCACCGCCGTGATGCGGCGCGCCGAGGAGCGGCGCAGCGCATCTATCATGATCAGCAGTTCCATCAGGTGGTCATTGGCGGGAAACGCCGTCGACTGGATGACGAAAGCATCGATGCCGCGGACATTTTCCTGAATTTCGACGAAAATCTCCATATCGGCGAAGCGTCGGACGACGCATCTGGCCATCGGCACGCTGAGATAGGCTGCAATTGCCTCCGTCAGGGCCCGGTTTGAATTACCGGCCAGGATTTTGAATTTTTGATCCATGAAAGGAGGTCCCGCGCGCTACTCGCGCCGCTCCTTAACAAGCTAGAGCCGGGGGGACAACATCAACGGAGCAATGGGGTAAATGTTCCACCGCTATCGTGGCAATTTTATCCGCCCGAAATGACATCTGCGCGACGTACGCCTGCCTAGCGCAAGACCTAGCGTTCGTCAGCAGCAAAGCTCAAGGCATTGGCCGGCTTGCCCATGGTGGGGGCCGGCGCGGCGGCAACTGCCGGTGTCGCGGCCGAAGACGCGGCGATCGCTTCGGGCGAATTGCTCAGGAATCCAGCCAGATCCTCCGCCGTCACCCCGGCGACGCTGGCCAGAACCCGTTCGTCGACCGCGGCCCACGGACTGCCGGCGGCACTGCGCACGGTCATGGCATCGTCCATCCGCTGGCGCCGGTTGCGATTGCGGTCGAACACGTCCCAGACCCAGGCGACCCGGGTGCCATTTTCAGCCGGATAGGCGCTCATATGCCCTAAAATTACGAAATCGGAGACGGTCGATTCGGCCGTGGCAATGTCCCGGCTGGCCAACGCCGCCGACATAGCGGTGACGAATCGGGCCTCAACCTCCGGCGGCACCCCGTCGAGAGACTTGAACGCAACTGTAACGCTGGAAGGGCGAATCCCCGGCCGCGCGGCAAAGCGCGGTGTCCGGGGCCCATCAGCCGTGCTGGCGACCAAGCCGCCAGCCGTGTCGTTGCAGCCGCCCAGCCAAGGCGCAAGCGCCAGCAGCAGCGAGGCAGCGAGCAGATGACCCGCCTTCTTCATCGTAAACCTGTGTGCAACCCTGTTATGGCCTGCTCCGGCGAACCGTGCGGCCTTGCCTCATTGCTACCGGGAAACGGACGGATGGTCAAAAGCGGGACAGTTTCCAGCCCCAGCTCGCTTTTGACCTCTGGGCTTTCAACCTGGCGGTGATGCGCCTAAATCTCGCCCATGAGCCGCCCCCCGAAACAGACGCCGATAGATTTCTCGACAGGCCCCGAGGCCGACCTGCCGGAAGCCGTCACGTCGGGCAATGATCTGCCGGACGATTTGCAAGACGATCTGGCCGACGACGACATCGCCGAGCCCGACGATGAGGGCGGCCCGTCGCTGTTCGCCGACGATGCCACGCCGCCGGAGCCAGGCTCGATCCGCCATGGCGTCGAGATCATCCGCAACAATCTCAAACACGCGCCGATGGGCCCCGGCGTCTACCGCATGATGGCCTCGAACGGCGAAGTGCTCTACGTCGGCAAGGCCCGCAGCATCCGCAAGCGCATCGCCTCCTATGCGCGCGAGGCCGGGCATTCCAACCGCATCGCCCGCATGATCGCGCTCACCGCCTCGATGATTTTCGTCTCGACCGCGACGGAGATCGAAGCGCTGCTGCTGGAAGCCAACTACATCAAACAGATGAAGCCGCGCTTCAACGTGCTGCTGCGCGACGACAAATCGTTTCCCTATATTCTGCTAACCGGCGACCACGATGCGCCGCAGATCACCAAGCATCGCGGCAACCGCAGCCGCAAGGGCGATTACTTCGGTCCCTTCGCCAATGTCTGGGCGGTGAACCGCACGCTCAACGCATTGCAGCGCGCGTTTCTTCTGCGCTCGTGCTCCGATTCCTATTTCGACAATCGCACCAGGCCTTGCCTGCTCTGGCAGATCAAGCGTTGCTCCGGCCCCTGCACCGACGAAATCGGCAAGGAGGACTACGCCATGCTGGTCGCCGAAGCGCGCGATTTTCTGTCCGGCAAGAGCCGCGCCGTGCGCGAGCGCCTCGCCAAGGATATGAACGCAGCCGCCGAAACCCTGGAATTCGAAACCGCGGCGCGGTTGCGCGATCGCATCGCCGCGCTCTCCGCCATCCAGGGCGCGCAAGGCATCAATCCGCGCACCGTGGAAGAAGCCGATGTCTTCGCCATCATCGAAGAGGCGGGCCAGTTTGCCATCGAGGTGTTCTTCTTCCGCACCTATCAGAACTGGGGCAACCGCGCCTATTATCCCCGCGCCGATCGCAGCCTGTCGCCAGGCGAAGTGCTCGATGCGTTTCTGGCGCAGTTCTATGCCGACAAGCCGGCGCCGCGCCTGATCCTGCTGTCCCACGAGACTGAGAACCGAGCAATTCTGGCCGAAGCCCTGAGCGCGCGGGCCGGCCGCAAGGTAGAAGTGGCTGTGCCGCAGCGCGGCGAGCGGCGCGAGCTGGTCGAGCACGCGACCCAGAACGCCAAGGAGACCATGGGCCGCAAGCTGGCTGACACGGCGGCGCAGGAAAAATTGCTCGATGCGCTCGCCGGCTCTTTCGGCTTCGACAAAAAGTTGCGCAGAGTCGAGATCTACGACAACTCCCACATCATGGGCACCAACGCCATCGGCGCCATGGTCGTTGCAGGGCGCGCCGGCTTCATGAAGGCGCATTACCGCACGTTCAACATCAAGAGCACCGAGATCACGCCCGGCGACGATTACGGCATGATGAATGAAGTGCTGACGCGCCGCTTCGCCCGGCTGAAAAAAGATGAAGAGGCCGCCGCTCCGGAAGACGCTGCGGCAGTGGAAGTTAAAGAGGTCGATAAGGACACTGATAAAGACACCGACGCTTTTCCGTCGAGGCCCGACCTCATCATCATCGACGGCGGCAAAGGCCAGTTCGAGGCAGCCAAACACGTTCTCACCGAACTCGGCATCGAAGGCGTTGCCCTGGCCTCCATCGCCAAGGGGCCGGACCGCAACGCTGGCCGCGAAACCTTCTTTGTCGATGGCCGAGACCCCTTCAAGCTCGCGCCGCGCGATCCCGCGCTCTATTTCGTGCAGCGTCTGCGCGACGAGGCGCATCGCTTCGCCATCGGCACCCATCGCGCCCGCCGTAAAAAAGATTTCGTGCGCAGCCCCCTCGATGAAATCGCCGGCATCGGCCCGGCGCGCAAACGCGCTCTGCTGCAGGCCTTCGGCACCGCCAAGGCGGTCTCGCGCGCCGCGCTTTCAGACCTGGAGAAGGTCGCCGGCGTCAACGCCGCGACCGCAAAACTGGTCTACGATTTCTTTCACGAGAAGGGCTGATGCCAAGCGGCGATCCCAAAACGCCACCCAAGCCTCACTCGCTCGCCGATCATATGTTCGGCGAGGCGGCGAACCACGAACATGCGCCGGGCGAAGACCACGATCACGATCATGACAGCGATGGCCATGAAGTGCTCGACCCCAACTCGAAAGCGCTCGAACTGGTGCCGCTCGTCAGCATGGGCCTCGATATTGGCTCGTCTGGAACCCAGATCGTCTTCTCCCGCCTGACCATGCGCGGCCCGGGCGAACCCGTGGCCATGCGCCGGCAGACGAAATCGCGCGAGACGCTGTATCTCTCGCCCATCGCGCTGACCCCGTTCGCCGATGCGCAGACCATCGACACGCAAAAGTTGCGCGCCATCGTCGATCGCGCTTATGCCGCCGCCGGCCTAACGCCCGACGATATCGAGACCGGCGCGGTGATCATGACCGGCGCCGCGGCACAGCGGACCAATGCGCAAGCCATTACCGCGATGCTGAGCGCCGAAGGCGGCGAACTCGTCGCCGCTGTCGCCGGCGACCACATGGAAGCCATGCTCGCCGCCTACGGCTCCGGCGCAGTCGAAAGATCGCGCCGCGACGGCTCGCGCATCGTCAACGTCGATGTCGGCGGCGCGACGACAAAATTCGCGCTGATCGAGGACGGGCGCATCCGCGCCACGGCCGCCATGCACGGCGGCGGCAGGCTCATGGCGATCGACAGGCAGGACAAGATCACGCGGCTTGATCCGGCGGGCGCGGCTTTCGCCGTAAGCGCCGGTATCGACTGGCGCCTCGGCGCGAGCGCGCAACGCGACGACATGCAGCGCGTTGCCGACGACATGGCCGATGCGATCGCTTCCGTGCTGGCATCCCCTGCTCTGCCGCCGGCAACGCAAAACCTCTTCGTCACCGAACCGCTGCCGCAGCTCACAGCACTCGACGGCGTACTGTTTTCAGGCGGCGTCGCCGAATATGTCTACGGCCGCGAGACGCGCGATTTCGGCGATCTCGGCTGGCGTCTCGGCCGCGCCCTGCGCGCCCGCTGCGACACCGGCGCGATTCCCTGGTCGCTGCTGCCAGCGGGAGAATGCATCCGTGCCACCGCGCTTGGCGCCTCCGAATTCAGCGTGCAGATGAGCGGCAGCACCTGCTGCATCACCTCCCATGCCGCTCTGCTGCCGCGCCGCAATCTGCCGGTCATCCAGCCGCCCTTCGATTTCTCCGGCGCTCTCGATGCGGCCGCTCTGGCAAGCGCCATTCGCGCCCACCGCGAGGCCTTCGGCGATGATGACCCGACACGCGAAATGGCCTTCGCCTTTCGCTGGCGCGGCGAGCCCTCCTGGGAAAGGCTGCGCGCCTGCGGCGAGGGCATTGCCGCGGGCCTTGCCGACCGCATCGCCACGGGCGGGCCGCTGTTCTTGATGATTGAAGGTGACGCCGCATTGAACCTCGGCGCCATGCTGCGCCAGGAATTGCACATCGAGAACGAAATCCTCGTCATCGACGGCATCGTCCTGCGCGACTTCGACTATGTCGATCTCGGCCGCATCCGGCTGCCGTCCGGCATGCTTCCGGTCACGGTCAAGACACTGGTGTTCGGCGCTGCGCCGTAAGATGGCAAGCGCCGCAACCCAAGCGCCGCAGCCATTGTCATTCCCGACGCGCCGTGAGGCGCGAGCGGGAAACCAGACGTGCAACGCATCGATGCTGGACACTGGTGGATGCGCTGACCCATCAGGTCTGGTTCCCCGCTCGCCCGCTGCGCGGGCGTCGGGGATGACAACCGCGCTGTTGGAAGCGTCCCACGCATCAGTGGGCCAGGATATTGTCGCCATCGCCATGAAGATCGGCATGAAATGGTTCTAAAATCACCGCATTGTTGATACAACATCAGCATGGATAGCAAGGTTACGGGACGAAACGGCAGGATATGAGTCACGCATCGGCAGTGGAAACATTCGACCTCGCACGCGCACAGGATGTGACGCGGCAAGAGCAGGCGCGTGCGCAAGCTTTCTTCGGCGATGCCTGCGGCGATGCGGCAGCGCTGCTGCCGATCCTGCATCGCCTGCAGGACATGTTCGGCTATATCGATCAGGCCGCCCTGCCGATGATCGCCAAGACACTCAACATATCGCTCGCCGAAGTGCGCGGCACGACGAGCTTCTATCACGACTATCGAACCGAAAAGCCCGGCCGCCATGTGCTGAAACTCTGCCGCGCCGAATCCTGCCAGTCGATGGGCGTCGACCACCTCATCGATCATCTGGCTACACGCCACGGCCTCGCCCCCGGCGAGACGTCCGGCGACGGCGCGCTCACCGTGCAGAGCGTCTACTGCCTGGGCAATTGCGCACTGTCGCCTGCGGCTCTATTCGACGATCGTCCGGTCGGGAGCCTCGACGCGCCTCGGCTCGATTCCCTGATCGCGGAGGCCCAGCGATGAGCGCCGTCCGCATTTACGTGCCCTCCGATTCCGCCGCGCTCTCGGTCGGCGCCGACGATATCGCCCGTGCCTTGAACGCGGAAGCGGCGCGCCGCGGTCTCGCCATCGATCTCGTCCGCAATGGCTCGCGCGGCATGATGTGGCTGGAGCCTTTCGTCGAAGTCGAAACACCGCAAGGCCGTATCGGCTATGGCCCCGTGCGCGCTGCTGATGTCGCAGCGCTGCTCGACGCCGGCCTGCTGCAGGGCGGCGCGCATCCGTTGCGGCAAGGCCCGGTTGAAGACATGGACTTCATCAAGCGCCAGCAGCGCCTG
Source organism: Hyphomicrobiales bacterium (assembly GCA_028290595.1). The sequence goes on from JAQGJO010000307.1 coordinate 6,350, forward strand.
ACGTTCGCACGCATCGGTGTCATCGATCCGCTGTCGCTTGAGGATTATCGTCGACACGGCGGACTCGTCGGGCTTGAACGCGCCAAAGCATTAGCACCCGCCGCCATCGTCGAAGAGATTCTCGCCTCCGGCCTGCGCGGACGCGGCGGCGCCGGTTTTCCCGCCGGCATCAAATGGCGCACGGTCCTGGAGACGCAGGGTCCGCAGAAATTCGTCGTCTGCAATGCCGACGAAGGCGACAGCGGCACGTTTGCCGACCGCATGGTGATGGAAGGCGATCCTTTCATGCTGATCGAAGGCATGGCGATTGCAGGCCTCGCCGTCGGCGCCACGCGCGGCGTGCTCTACATCCGCTCCGAATATCCCCATGCGATCGACACCATGGGCAAGGCGATCACCATCGCCCGCAAAGCCAATATTCTCGGCCCCGCCTTCGACATCGAAATCCGCGTCGGCGCCGGCGCCTATATCTGCGGCGAGGAAACCTCGCTACTCGAAAGCATCGAGGGCAAGCGTGGTCAGGTGCGCGCCAAGCCGCCCCTGCCCGCGCACAAGGGCCTTTTCGGCTGCCCGACCGTGATCAACAACGTGCTGACACTTGCCGCAGCACCCTCGATTTTGGCGCAAGGCGGCAAAGCCTATGCGGAACACGGCATGGGCCGTTCGCGCGGCACCATGCCGTTCCAGATCGCCGGTAATGTGCAACGCGGCGGCCTTTTTGAGGCGCCGTTCGGCATCACCCTGCGCGCCTTGGTCGAGGACATCGGCGGCGGCACGCGCAGCGGCCGGCCGTTGCGCGCCGTTCAGGTCGGCGGACCGCTCGGCGCTTATTTTCCTGAAAGCCTGCTCGATACGCCGCTCGATTATGAAGCCATGGCTGCGGCGGGCGGCCTGCTCGGCCATGGCGGCATTGTCGTCTTCGACGATACGGTCGACATGGCGAAGCAGGCGAAATTCGCTTTCGAATTCTGCGCCATCGAGAGTTGCGGCAAATGCACGCCCTGCCGCATCGGCTCGACGCGCGGCGCCGAAACCATCGCCAAGATCGCCGCCGGCCGCAATGTCGAAAGCAATCTCGCCCTCGTCAAGGATTTGTGCACCGTCATGACCGATGGTTCGCTCTGCGCGCTCGGCGGCCTGACGCCCATGCCGGTGATGAGCGCCCTCAACCATTTCGCGGAAGACTTTCATCGCGCCCCCGCACGCGATGCGGCCGAGTAGGAGGATCACATGCCACTCGACAGAGAAATCGATTTCGGAACGCCCGCGCGGACTAGCGCCAAGACCATCACGCTGACCATCGACGGCGCACAAGTAAGCGTGCCCGAAGGCACGTCTGTGATGGCCGCTGCCATGCACGCCGGCACCAAGATTCCGAAACTCTGCGCCACCGACATGCTGGAGGCCTTCGGCTCCTGCCGTCTCTGCCTTGTCGAGATCGACGGCCGCCGCGGCACGCCGGCCTCTTGCACGACGCCCGCCGAAAACGGCATGGTCGTCCACACGCAGACCGATCGCCTCGCCGATCTGCGCCGCGGCGTGATGGAGCTTTACATCTCCGATCATCCGCTCGATTGCCTGACCTGCTCCGCCAACGGCGACTGCGAATTGCAGGACACCGCCGGCCAGGTCGGCCTGCGCGAAGTCCGCTATGGCTACGACGGCGACAAGCACCGCACCGAGGCCAAGGACGAGAGCAATCCTTATTTCACCTTCGATTCCTCGAAATGCATCGTCTGCTCGCGCTGCGTGCGCGCTTGCGAGGACGTGCAAGGCACGTTCGCGCTGACCATCGACGGGCGCGGCCTCGCCTCGAAGGTCGCCACCGGGACGCTCGATTTTCTGACCTCGGAATGCGTCTCCTGCGGCGCCTGCGTACAGGCCTGCCCGACGGCGACCTTGAACGAGAAAACCGTCATCGCCATGGGCACGCCGACGAAATCCACCCTGACGACTTGCGCCTATTGCGGCGTCGGCTGTTCGTTCCGCGCCGAAACGCAGGGCGACAAGGTCGTGCGCATGGTGCCGGCGAAATCCGGCAAGGCCAATGACGGCCATTCCTGCGTCAAGGGCCGCTTTGCCTGGGGCTATTCCACCCATAAGGATCGCATCACCAAGCCGATGATCCGCAGTAAGATCACCGATCCCTGGCGTGAAGTGAGCTGGGATGAAGCCTTTGCTTATGCCGCTTCGGAATTCCAGCGCCTGCAGGCAACCTATGGCCGCGACTCGATCGGCGGCATCACCTCGTCGCGCTGCACCAACGAAGAAACCTTCCTGATCCAGAAGCTCATCCGCGCCGGCTTCGGCAACAACAATGTCGACACCTGCGCCCGCGTTTGTCATTCGCCGACCGGCTACGGCCTGAAGACAACGTTCGGCACTTCCGCCGGCACGCAGGATTTCCGCTCCGTCGAAAAGGCCGATGTCGTCCTGCTCATCGGCGCCAATCCCACCGACGCACATCCGGTCTTCGCCTCACGCCTGAAGAAGTGCCTGCGCAACGGCGCCAGGCTCATCGTCGCCGATCCGCGCCGCATCGATCTCATCCGCACGGCGCATATCGAAGCCGCCTACCATCTGCCGCTGCTGCCGGGCACCAATGTCGCGCTCATCAACGCGCTCGCCCATGTCATCGTCACCGAGGGCCTGGTGAAAGAAGACTATGTGCGCGAGCGTTGCGAATGGCAGGAATTCGAAATCTGGGCGCGCTTCGTCGCCCAGGACATCAATTCCCCCGAGGCGACAGAGAAAATGACCGGCGTGCCGGCCAATGACGTGCGCGAAGCCGCGCTGCTCTACGCCACCGGCGGCAATGGCGCCATCTATTACGGCCTCGGCGTCACCGAGCACAGCCAGGGCTCGACGACGGTGATGGCGATGGCGAACCTCGCCATGGCGACCGGCAATAT
>JAQGJO010000308.1 GCA_028290595.1 Hyphomicrobiales bacterium
TGTCGCCCTAACCTTTTAGAGAAGAAGCTCACAACGGCGTGGGTGCCCGGCACAAGGCCGGGCATGACGGCGAGGCAATTGCAAGATTGCGTTATTTGACGGATTCGCTCAGGTCAGACCGCGAACCGGGATCGAAGCGCCGTGAACCGCGCGCGCGCCCTCCGACACCAAAAACGCGCAGACACTGGCGACGTCTTCCAGCGGCACCATCACAGCATCGCCCATGGCAGCGCGGTTCTGCGGCGTCGCCATCGTCGAGGGCATGATGCAGTTCACGTTGATGCCCTTGTGACGCAATTCTTCCGACATGGATTCGGTCAAGCGTGCCACCGCGCTTTTCGCGGCGATGTAGATGCCCATGCCGGCGAGCCCTTTGCCCGCATTCGACGCTGAGACGAAGACCACCGTGCCCCTGCCCCTGGCGATCATGGCCGGGACCACCGCGTGGGATGTGGCCAGCAGGGAACGAACGTTCACCTGCATCATGGAGTCGTAGTCCTTCTCGATGGTTTCATGCACCATCTTGCCCATGGTGAAGCCACCGACGGTGTGCACCAGGGCATCGATACGGCCGTGATGGGACAAGACATCTTCGGCCGCCTTAATCATCGAGGCCTGGTTGGTCGCATCGGCCGCCAGAAAAAGGCTCTCGTCATAGGCCTGATGGCCGGATGGAGCATTGGGCTGCCTATCGCCGATGCGGACGATCTCGAAACCATCCGCCAGCAATTTGACTGCGACGGCGTGCCCGAGATTGCCACCGGCTCCGGTGATGATGGCGACGGGCTTGGAAGACGACATGACAGGCTCCCGCTTTGCGTTGAACCTTCACCCGATTTTGCGGATGAGGGTTCATGCGCTACGCATTCACCTTAGCATACACTCACGCGAGGGCTTCGAAACGCCAATATTTCGTCCAGCGCTGCAGAAATTCATCGGTCATGCTGACCAGCACCGCGTCGTCCTTGGCGTGATGTTCGATCGCCGACCAGCCGGGCACGGCAATGGTGTCGCCGAAGCTCCAGTCGATCGTCTCGCCGCCGATCTGCGACGTGCCATGGCCCTGCATCACCACAAAGATCTGGTTGGCCGTGCAGCGATAGGGACGGCTGCGAAAGCCTGATTGCCAGCGCTGCATGTGAATGCCGATGGTCGGCATGGTCTGCGTGTCGAGCGCTATGCGGCGGCCGAAAAATCCGCCGTCGTCCGGGTTGGTTTCGTCGAGCGCCTTTTGCGTCGCTCCCCAGGTGAAGCGGAACGGCGAATCCGGCGTCACCGCGCGCACCGGCTCGATGCCGGCCGGATGCTCCTCGAAGAACATCGGTTCGAGCAGATGCGTCAGCGGTACGTCGAGCCCGTCGAACCAATAGGCCTGGCTGTCGCCGTCATGTCCGTGTCCATGCCAGCTCCATCCCGGCGTCAGCACCACATCGCCGGTTTCCATCGGATGTTTTTCGCCGTTGACGATCGACCAGGCGCCCTGCGAGTCGAGAATGGCGCGGAACGCATGCGGTGTATGGCGATGCGAGCGCGCCGTCTCGCCGGGCAGGATCGTCTGATAGGCGCAGACCAGCGTACGCAAGGTGGCGAGATCATTGCCGGCGATCGGGTTGCGCATGATGAGATTGCGCCGCTCGGCGAGATCGGTGCCGATGAGCCGCGCCGCACTGTCGAGCCCCGCCTTGGCCTCGCTCCATTTCCATTGATGGACGCGAAAATCGCTCTTCGGTTCTTTCCAGAGGATGGGAACGGAGCGGTTGACCCAGCCCGGCGTCAAGTCGTGCCCGGCAGCCGCAGCCGTCAGTTCATCGATGGTTCTGACTGTAGAAAGGTCATCCAGCGGCATGTTCGCCTCCCTGTTCGGTTGTCGTTGCCAACACCGGCCTGCATTGTACTCCAAAGACCACATGCCGCGTCAGGAAAAATGCGGCATGACTTCCTTGCTGAACAAGCGCGCCGATTTCACGGCAAGCTCATAAGGCAGGTTGTGGAAATTCGCCTGCAACGAGGCGATTTCGAAATCGCCCACCACGCCAACATAATCGGCGATCTGGTCGCGGATGTCCTTGGGGCTGCCGACCCAGATGCATCCCTTCGTCAACTGCGTCTCGAACGTCTCGGCGCGCAACGCCGCGATGATCTTGTCGTAGTTGGGATAATCCTTCGAGTTGAGCTCGCCTTCCCATTCGCTTGCCGATGACACGACGGCGTGCAGATATTTGTTGATCGGCTCGCGCGCGATCTCCGCCGCTGCCTCGCGGGACTCGTGGCAATACATGTGGAAGGCGAGCATCACCCTGCCCTTGCCGGGGTGGCCGGCAGCGCGCCAGGCTTCGCGGTAGACTTCCATTAAAGCGCGCAATTGTGCGCCGCCAAGCGGGATTCCCATCACGCCATAACCCATGCGCCCGGCGAACGCGAACGTCTCGGCCGTGGCCAAAGCCGCAACCCAGAACGGCGGCCGCGGTGTCTGCGTCGGCCGTGGCAGAGACGACACGTTGTCGATGGTGTGGAAGCGGCCAGCGTGGCTGACGGTTTCTTGCTCCAGCAACAGCCTGATCTGCTCGATGCCTTCATCGAAACGCGCGCGGCTTTCGTTGACGTTGATGCCGAACTTGGCGAATTCGTGCGGCAGAAAAGCCCGCGCGAAACCAACTTCCATCCGACCGCCGGATATGGCGTCAAGCATGCCGATCTCACCGGCGAGCTTCATCGGATTGTTGAACACCGGCAGCACCGCGCCGGTCAGCAATCGTGCCTGGCGCGTGCGCATGGCGGCCGCCGCGAGGAACACGATCGGATTGGGGCTATAGCCGCCATAAGGCCGGAAGTAATGCTCGACGATGCGGATCGATTTATAGCCCAGGTCATCGGCTTCATCGACGAGGCGCAACGACTCGGCGAAATAGTCCTGCGCGCTTTTCTCGTCCGGCCCGATGCTCGGAAAAAATTGCAGTCCGAATTCCATGACGCCCTCCCTGGCCGTCTCGCACCGAAGTTTCCATTCCTCCGTGTACGGATGATATCCTCCTCCCTTGCTCGGGGCTTGTCAAGACTGCTTCCGGTTGCAGGGACACGCCGCAGGGACTAAGCTTGAGGTTCGCGAACGGTGTTCGCGTGGGAGGACATCTGTCCTGAACCAATGAATCTGCCGGAAAGCGCAGATCGGGATAAGGATAATCGGCTGTGTTCAGGCTCTTCGCTTCGGCGCTGACCCTATGCGCGCAGATGTGCGCGCTTGCTTTCAACGCTCCTGCCGCGGCGCAACAAGGCGCCAGCGATTCGGCGGAGTTTTTTCGCGGCAAGACGATTTCGCTTGTCGTCGGATATTCGCCCGGCGGCGGCTTCGATCAGGCGGCGCGCATCCTCGCCAAGAGTTTCGGGCGGGCGATCCCCGGCAATCCTTCCATCATCGTGCGCAACATGCCCGGCGCCGGCAGCCTTGTCGCCGCCAACTATGTCAACAACACCGCACCGCGTGACGGCACCGTGATCGCCGTGCTCAACGACCAGATGCTGATCGCGCCCCTGCTGAAAACGGAAGGCGCCATGTTCGATGCGCGCAAGATCGGCTGGCTCGGCGCCAGTGGATCGCGCGGCACGACGGTGATCTTCCTGCGCGCCGATTCCGGCGTGACGACGTTCGAAGAATCGCAGCGCAAGACGGCGCTCATTGCCGCCACCGGCCCTGACGCCACATCGTCCTACGCCCTGCTCGCCAACGAACTGCTCGGCATGAAGCTGCAACTGGTGATGGGCTATCGCGGCGGATCATCGGAAATGAATCTCGCCATCGCACGCGGCGAGGTGCATGGACGCGTGAGCTGGGACTGGGAGAGCCTCAAACACTATCAGCCCGACTGGCTTGCCAACAAAATGGTCAATGTGATCGTGCAATTGGGGATGAAGCCGAACCCGGAGCTACCCAACGTGCCGATGGCGATCAATCTCGCCAAGAGCGAGGAAGATCGCCAGATCATGGAGATCGTTTTCGGCGCCGGCCAGTTCCTGCGCAATTATTCGGTTCCCGCCGGCGTTCCCGAGGCGCGGCTGGCAGAACTTCGCGCGGCCTTCGCCAAAACCATGGCCGATGCGGAATTCAGGCACGACACCGAGGCGACGACGCCGCAGGGTGTGGACTTTTCTCCACCGGAGAAAATTGATGCGTTTCTCAACCGGGTGTACAGTTTTCCACCACGGGTGATCGAGCGGGCGGGAAAATTCGTCGGCCAATGAAAACCTAACAACAAGAGCAATATAATCAGGAGGAACGTCCATGTTGACCGTGGAACAGAATGAACGGCTCACCCGCGTCGGCCCCGGCACGCCTTGCGGCGAGCTGATGCGGCGCTACTGGATCCCGATCGCGCCGTTGGCGCAATTGCTGGAAGAGCCGGTCCAGAAGGTGCGCGTGCTCGGCGAGGACCTGGTGCTCTACCGCAACACCAAGGGCGGCCTCGGGCTCATCGGCGATCGCTGTCTGCACCGCCGCGTCGACTTGAAGTACGGCATTCCCGACGAGCGCGGCCTGCGCTGCCCCTATCACGGCTGGCTCTACGGCGCGACGGGCGCCTGCCTCGAGCGGCCGATGGAGCTGGCGAATGCACAGTTCAACGACAAGCTGAAAGGCTATCCGGTCGAGGAACTCGGCGGGCTTGTCTTCGCCTATCTCGGACCTTTGCCTGCGCCTGCCCTGCCGCGCTGGGACCTTTTCGTCTGGCCCAATTCCGTGCGCCAGATCGCCATCAACGTGCTCGATTGCAACTGGCTGCAATGCCAGGAGAACACCGGCGACCCGACCCATAGCGTCTGGGCGCATGGGCATATGTTCAAATATGAACTCGACAAGAGGGGCGCCGGCGGCCGTTCCGAAGACGCCACCCACACCATTCACAGCCGGCTTGAAATGGGTGTCGGCATCAAGGAGCTTTACGCCAAGCAGACCGAATACGGGATGGAAAAAGGCATCGTCTATTCGAAGGAGCTCGGCGCCAAGGAAGACCGCGTGCGCAAGCACTCCACCGTGATCTTCCCGTTCTATACGCAGACGGGAACGGCGGGCGCGCCGCGCAGCGAATATCAGATCCGCGTGCCGATGGACGACACGCACACGCTGCACATCTGCTATCAGGTCTATGCCGGCCCGCCCGGCGTCGAAGCGCCCAAGCAGGATGTGGTTCCATGGTATGCGCCGCCGACGGTCGATGCGAACGGCAGGCCGATCCTCGATTACGTGCTGGCGCAGGATGCCATCGTCTGGGTCGCGCAAGGCGAGATCGTCGACCGCTCGCAGGAAAAGCTCGGGCGCACCGACATTCCCATCGTTCTGCTGCGCCGCCAGCTCGACGAGCAGATCGGCCTGGTCGAACAAGGCAAGGCGCCGATGAATTTCTTCCCCGGCAAATCGCCGGACGTGCTGCACGGCAGCGGCAAGCCGCCGGACGACTGGACCGCGCCCGATTGGGCCAAGCGCCGACTCAGCATCGGTCAGAACTACCGGCAGAAATACCACAAGGGTTTTGCCATCGACGATGTCGATCGCTATGGGCCGGCCGTGCCGCTCGTGCAGGATCTGCATCGCCGTATCGAGGAGGCGGAAATCAAGGCGCTCGAAGAAGCGTGAGGGTTGCGCCGATGCGACACCCCTTAAGGCGCAAGATACTTGCGCTGTCGGCCGCGCTACTGGTGGCCGGTGGCGCGGCGCGAGCGCAACCGGTCGCCGATTTCTATCGCGGCAAGACCGTGCAAATGCTGATCGGCGGCGCGCCCGGCGTTTCTTATGATTTCGTCGGCCGCCTCGCCGCCCAGCATATGCCCAAGTACATTCCCGGCGAGCCGACGTTCATCGTCGAGAACATGCCGGGCGCGTCGAGCCTGATCATGACCAATTATCTGTACAATCGCTCCAAGCGCGATGGCAGCGTGATCGGCATGCCCAATACCAACATCATCTTCGAGCCGACGTTGAAACTGCTGTCGCGCGACGGCGGCAACATCCAGTTCGACCTCAACAAATTCATCTGGCTCGGCACGCCGGTGCAGGAGCCGCAGGTGATGATGGTGTGGCGCGGCGCGCCGGCGCAGAGCCTCGAACAGATGAAGACGAC
>JAQGJO010000309.1 GCA_028290595.1 Hyphomicrobiales bacterium
CATAGGCCCGCTCAACGGCGCCGGGAAGCGCGGCGGCGATGCTGTCACCGAGAGATTTCAGTGTCTCGTCCATCAATAGGCTCCGGTTCCCGGGATCCGTCTCAGATCAGCGTTCAATTGTTCCGACACGCCTGATCTTCTTTTGCAGAAGCAGCACGCCGTAAAGCAGCGCCTCGGCTGAAGGCGGGCAGCCCGGGACATAGATGTCGACAGGCACCACCCGGTCGCAGCCGCGCACAACCGAATAAGAATAATGATAATATCCGCCGCCATTGGCGCACGAACCCATGGAGATGACGTAACGCGGCTCGGGCATCTGGTCGTAGACCTTGCGCAGCGCCGGCGCCATTTTATTGGTCAGGGTTCCGGCGACGATCATCACGTCGGACTGGCGTGGGCTGGCGCGCGGCGCAAAGCCGAAACGCTCGACATCGTAGCGCGGCATCGACAATTGCATCATCTCGACGGCGCAGCAGGCCAGGCCGAAGGTCATCCACATCAGCGAGCCGGTGCGCGCCCATTGAATGAGATCGTCGCTGTAAGTGACGATGAAGCCCTTGTCGGCCAGTTGATCGTTGATCCGCATAAAATACGGATCGTTGGCGCCGACCGGCTTGCCGGTATTCGGGTCGATAATGCCTTGCGGGTTCTGTGCAACGAGGGTCTGGTTTGCCATCAATCCCACTCCAGCGCGCCCTTGGTCCATTCGTAGATGAAGCCGATCGTCAGCACTCCCAGGAAGATCATCATCGACCAGAAACCGAAAATGCCAATTTCCTTGAAGGCGACCGCCCAGGGAAACAGAAATGCCACTTCCAGGTCGAACACGATGAAGAGGAGAGAGACGAGATAAAACCGCACGTCGAATTTCATGCGCGCATCGTCGAAAGCGTTGAATCCGCACTCATAGGCGGAGAGCTTTTCGGGATCGGGCGACTTGTAGGCGAGAATGAACGGCGCGATCAGAAGTGCGCCTGAGATAAAGGCTGCCACGCCGATGAAAATGACGAGGGGAAGGTAATCGAAAATGAGTTCAGACATCGATCTGTCCAGAGGCGGTGCGGACCGGGGCAAGCTGGCTGGGACGCCGGGCGTGCGGCCCCTCGCACACCTTACCGGGAGCATGGCGGAGCACTATCCCAGCCCACGTTGCAGCGCAAGATGAACGTGCCGCCAAGCGACTGGTTTCACGATCAGACCACATTCATCAGCCCCGTTCGATAGGCAAATATACCCACCATTGCCCCTGCCCCGATCACCCACAGCGGATTGCGCCTGAGGAAATACATGAAGGCGGCCGAGCCCAAGGTGAGAACAACGCCGATCCAGTCATTGTCGGCGGCCTTGGCGGTGATCAATCCGGAGGCCAGGGTGAGGCCGACCACGCAGGGCGCCAGCGCCTTTTTGACAGCGCTGAGCCATTTCGCCTCGCCCAGCTTCTCGGTCATCCGGCCGACGGCGAAAGCCAGCACGCTGGGCGGGCCGACGATCGCCAGGGTGCAGGCGAGCAGGCCGGCGAATCCGGCAACCTTCCAGCCGATCAGGCTGACGATCAGCATGTTCGGGCCAGGCGCGATCTGCGCCAGAGCGACCGTATGGGCGAAATCGGTGCTGCTCATCCAGGCGTGGACATCGACGATCTGGCGATAAAACTCGGGAATCAGCGCGCTGGCGCCGCCAATCGACAGAAAGGCGACGCCGAGAAAGCTCAGCGTCAGTTGCCAGACCAGCCCGGCGTTCATGCCACGAACCTTTTCAAGTCTTTGATCCAGTTTTGGGTGAATTCTGAGACCGCTTCAGCAGATACAGCGCCGTGATGACAGAAAGAGGAACGATGATGAGGATCACCGCAGCCAAAGGCACGCGCAGCACGCCGATGGCGATAAAGGTGATGACCCCGAACACGGCGGCGGCGACATTGCGGTCAAGCGAGAACGCCATTTTCAGGCCGGTGCCGATCATCAGGCCGGCGGCGGCGGAAGCTGCGCCTGCGATTCCCGCCTTAACGTCAGGCAGATAGGAAAAATGGTCGTAAGTGACTGCAATCGCGATCAAAATTACCAGCGGCATCAATAGCAGCGATGCCATCGCCCCCACGGCGCCAATGACGCCTTGATTGCGGTCGCCGATCATGACCGAAGCGTTGAGAAAATTGCCGCCGGGCAATATCGAGCAGATGCCGAACAATTCGACGAACTGCTTCTGAGTCATCCATTTGTTGCGTTCGACGATGACGTAATTGGCGCTGGCGGCGATGCCGCCGAAACCAAGCATGCCGATCAGAAAAAAGCCGTGGAGGAGTTCGCCAAGCGGGATGATGCGGAGGGGCGCCGGACTGGGGGGCTGGTTTGCTATAGGGCCCGGCGCCGGATCAAGGGCAACGCTGGAGGCAGCACCAGAGGATTGTGGCTGATCTGACGGCAAGACAACTTCCGCAAATGGCAGGCTCGAAGGCTGACGACAGCCGGACGAAGCCGCTTCGTAACGCAGATTCGGACAAAGTCGAATGTCTTTTGCGGGAGGTGACTGCGCTGACTGCTCATGAGGCCCACGCTGGACGCATGCCTGCGCGCAGCGCCGAGCCGCGGTCGAAGATATTGGCCAAGTATTTGAAAATACTGGCGAGAGTGACGGGACTCGAACCCGCGACCTTCGGCGTGACAGGCCGACGCTCTAACCAACTGAGCTACACCCCCGCAGACTGTCAGGCGCGCTTTTCAGAGCGCTGCAGCGGAGAACGTCCGGATAGGGCAGAGGCGACGGCAAGTCAAGGCGCTGATGCCGTTTGCGTTCAAACTCACAACAATCGCTGTGCAGACGGTTTTAGATTGCCGCCTCCGAGGGCTCAAAACTTCTCGGAAGCCAGACGCCAGCGGCGGATTTCAGCCGGCGTCAGCACGTGGAACGTGTCCGGCGGTGTCTTCTCGGCCGAATAGACGAGGTCGCGGCTGACGCCCATCATGCCGGCATAATCACCAAGACGGTTGACCATTTCAGACTGGGCATAGGTCTTGGTCATCTGCACCGAACCGTCGGTCTGGCCCATGCGCTCGTACAAAAACATGCGATGGATGCCGACTCTGCTCTGCGGCGGCACCACGCGCTTTTTTGCGCCCATGAGAGTGTAGACGCAGGCCGAATAGCAGCGGGCGGCGGCGAAACGCGTCATGCCGCCGCTGCCATCATTCTCGAAGGCCCGAGCGACGATGACCGCAGCTCCTGCCTTGCGCAGCAGGCGCCCGAGTTCCATCGATGCCACAACCCGGCCGCCTGGCGAATTGATCATGACGACGGAATAGACATTCTTGCTGAAGCGGTTGGCGCGCAGGAAATTGACGAAATCCGACGGCGTCTGTTCGGTGATCTCGCCATCGGCCATGATGATCTGCGGGCATTTGGCGCCACATGTGGCAGGCTCACCCGCCGTGGCCAGATGAAATGTCATCGCCGATGCTGCCCCTGGCCCAGCGACCCAGGCGCCTGCCATACCAAAGGCGAGCGCGAAAACCCGTAGAAAAGACGTTCCTCTCATTCGGCAACTCCTGATTATCCGCATCACCCCTGGTGGGAGGCCATGCAAAACAAATGCCTTGAGCTGAGAGTTGCACGATCTGCGACATTTTGCGACGAGTTTTATGCACAGACCACTGACGATTCTGACCTGCCTTCCCAAGCCTCGACAGACGGTCGATGACTGCTTAAAAGCCGCTCAGCCGATGCCTCAGCCGCATCGAAACCGTTGATCTATCGGGGAGGCCATCATGACCAATCTTTTTCTCAACCCGCTTCTCATCGACAAGGTGGTGCGGGCGGCGCTGGAGGAAGACAGCGGCCGCGCCGGCGACATTACATCGCAGGCGTGCATTCCCGCGGGAACGCAGGCGCGCTGCGTGCTGGCGCCACGCAAGCCTGGCACGATTTCGGGCCTTTCGGTTGCGGAAGCGGCATTCAGGATCATGGATCCGTCGGTGAAATTCGAATACCTGGCGCAGGACGGCGATGCCATCAAGGTCGTCCGCACGCCGATTGCGCGGATCACCGGCGATGCGCGCGCCATTCTCACCGCCGAGCGCACGGCGCTGAACTTCATCTGCCACATGTCCGGCATTGCAACGATGACCGCGACCCTGGTGGCGCTGACGAACCACACCAAGGCGAAGGTCATCTGCACCCGCAAGACCACACCCAATCTGCGCGCTTTCGAGAAATATGCGATCCGCTGCGGCGGCGGCATGAATAACCGCTTCGGCCTCGATGACGCGATCTTCATCAAGGACAATCACATCGCCGTCGCCGGCGGCATCAAGCAGGCGCTGCAAGCGGCCAAGGCGTCCGTCGGCCATCTTGTGAAGATCGAGATTGAAGTCGACGGGCTCGACCAGTTGCGCGAAGTCATCGAGGAAGGCGCCGACGTGGTGCTGTTCGACAATATGACGCCGGCGCAGATGGCCGAAGGCGTGAAGATGATCGCCGGCCGCATGAAGACCGAAGCCTCCGGCGGCATTTCGGTGGAGAGCGCCAAGGCGGTGGCGGAAAGCGGCGTCGACGTGCTGTCGTCGGGCGCGCTGACCCATTCGGCGCCGATCCTCGATCTCGGTCTCGACATCGAGATCGGTTGATCGAGAAGCCCATTACTCTGGCGCGACGTTATTGTGGCGTGATGCCGCCTGCCCGCGCCAGTTCCCCCCAGGTCTCGATATCTTTGGCGAGTTTTATGGCCGTTGCCTGCGACGTGCCCGCCAGCGGCGATGCCGCGGCAGTAGCCAGGAACGCTTTCGTCTCGGGCGTTTCGGCAATGCGGGTGAACGCCGTGTTGAGACGATCCACTGCCTCTTTCGGCGTGGCTGTCGGCGCGGCGATCATCCACCACACGCTGAAACCATAGCCCTTGAGGCCCGCTTCTTCCATGGTCGGGACATCGGGCACGCCGGCGATCCGAGAGCCAACGGTGGCGAGCAGTCGCACCTTTCCGCTCTTCAACTGGCTCAGCGCAAATACTCCGTCGAGGAACATGAAGTCGAGCGTGCCGTCAGCAAGATCAGGAACCGCATCGGCGGTCGTCTTGTAGGCCACTTGCGTCGCCGAGACGCCGGCGAGTGTCTTGTAAAGCTGCGCGGCTGCAATGCCGGTGGAATTGGAGGTGCCGTAGCGCGCTGTCGGTTTCGACTTCACCAGCGCAGTCAGTTCCGCGACCGAATGCACCGGCGAGCCGGCGCTGACGGCCAATACAAAGCCGTTGTCGAGCAGCGGCGCAACGATGACAAAATCCTTCTGCGCATCGAAAGCGTGGTTGGCATAGAGGTATTTGCCGCCCGACATCGATGCGCTCGGCGCGAACAGGAGCGTGTATCCGTCC
>JAQGJO010000327.1 GCA_028290595.1 Hyphomicrobiales bacterium
GCGGCGCTCGCCATGCCCTTGAAGAAGCGCCGCGTGGTCATCACCAGGCGTTCGCCACTGGCGCCGTTCTGCTTCATCCAGGCGTCGCAGTCCTGCTGCTTCCAGTCGCCGATTTCGCAGACGCCGATAAACCCCTCGCGCTGCGCCTCGCCGAGCGAAGTCAGGCCGGACGGCCACGCCTCATTGGGCGTCAGTGGCATCGGATGGTCGGTGCTGTAGAAGGTCATGGGCTCGCCGACATCGGTATAGCCGGCCACCACCTTCCACGGCGAATGGAAGCGCTGGTGCCACAATTCGGTGAGTTCGTGCGCCAGTTGGGAATGCGAGCCGTGGGTGAAGCCGCCGCTGCCGTCGCGCGGCAACGTGGCAATGGCGATCTGCGGCGCCGTCGCCAGCACCGCCAGGGTCAGCGCCAGCCAGATCGAGGCGAGCCGCACCACCGCCGCGCGTTGCACCCGCAGCGCCGGAATCGCGATCACCGCCAGCGGCACCAGGAAGAAGAGCGAGATGCCCCAATCGGTCTTGATGTAGATGCCGAAGGCGAAGGCGCCGAGCGGCGGGCCGATGGCGACGATAGCCTGCACCAGCCAGACGTTCAGCGCCTGGTCCTGCCGCACGCCGGGATTGTTGCGCATCGACCATGGCTGCGTGAAAAACGCGCGCGGGTCGCGCCACGGCAGGCTCCACCAGCGCGGACTCCAGGCCAGCGCCAGCGCGACCAGCGCCACCGGCAGCGCCAGCAGCGCCAGGTTGTGCCCGATATAGCCCAGCGCCAGTTGCAGGCTCTCGGCATGGGTCGAGATCGCGTAGGAATCGCCGGCATAGAGGAACGGCGCGAAGTTGACCTCGCGCAGCCAGATGAAGTGCGGAATCATTGCCGCGACCATGGTGACGATCGCCGCCCACGGCGCCGGCGAGCGCAGGAACACCAGGCGCGCCGGATGAAGCAGCGCGGCCAGGCCCACCGCGCCGATCATGGTCACCACCCAGTATTTGGTCATCAGCGCCAGCGCGCCGGCGAGACCGAGCAACACGCCCGAGCGCAGTGTGCGCTTGTCGAAGGCATCGAGATAGGCCAGCACCACCAGCGGCAGGGTGACCAGTTGCAGCAGATCGGGATTGTATTTGAAGCCCTTGAAATTGAAGATCGGATAGAGCGCCAGCATCACCACCACGAGGAAGGCGCGGCGGCGGTCGACGACGCGCAGCGCGATCGCCCAGCAGATCATCATGCCGGCGCCGACCGTGGTCATGGCCAGCGCATAGGTCGACCAGTCCGTCACCGGAAAGAAGCTGAACCAGGCGCCCGCGACCCAGCCGGACAATGGCGGGTGCTTGCCGTAGCCAAGCAGGAATTTCTGCCCCCAGGCGAAGGCCTCGGCGACGTCAAAATGCACGTCCTGCGCCGCCTTCAACTGGGTCAGGATGGCGGTCCACAGCACCACATGGCCGAGCACGAAGGCGGCCACCAGCAGCGCGCTGAGGCGGGGATCGCCGGCCCAGGCGACCAGACGGGCGGCGCCGCGGCGGCCGAACGAACGGCGGCGGCGCACGACGGCGGGCAATTTGAGGGCTTTATCCATGGCCCTGCCTAGCGCGTTTCGGCGGGGAGTGGAATCAGGATGCCGTGAGGCAAATGGTGCCCGAACCGGGGCAAAACCCGCAACGAAGTTGCTGCTCTATCAGACTTCCAGTTGCACGCAGATCGCGCGCCCTACCGCGATCAGATCCTCCGCGCTGACGCGGCCGAGGCGCTCGCGCAGGCGCTGTTTCGATACGGTGGCGATCTGGTCGGCCATCGCCTTGCTCCGTTCGCCGGCGACAACGACATAGGCTTCCGATGGATACAGCCGGCCGACATTGCTGGTCAGCGGGACCACCTGCACACGGTTCAAATAGCGATTGGCAACGTCATTGCTGACCACGATGGCGGGGCGCGTCTTGCGGATTTCACCGCCCACGGCGGGATCGAACGCGACCCACCACACTTCGCCACGCTGCGGCGGTTCAGCGGGGTTCATCGGCCACGTCGCCGATCAGGCTCTCGCTCCACAACAAGGCTTCGGCTTCCCGTGCCTCGTCGTCGGCCATTTCGCCGTAGCCCTGCTCCAGCGCCATTCGTGTGACATGCGGCCGCGCCAGATCGTTGAGGAAGCGGCTGATGCGACCGGGGCCCACATGCTGGCGCAGGCCGTCATAGACGTCGGCATCGATGGAAATGGTCAGTTTCTTCAGCATGATCGCCCTCGTACGTACGATATACGTATGATGATCAGCGCTGCAAGTCGGAAGTTTCCGCTTTTGCCTTCTTTCGCTTGGCGGAAACGGCCGGCGCTGCTATCCCGCGCCCATGACAACCGTCCCGATTTCGAACATCCGCAACTTCTCCATTGTCGCCCATATCGATCATGGCAAGTCGACCCTCGCCGACCGTCTGATCCAGACGACAGGGGGTCTGCAGGCGCGCGAGATGAAGGAGCAGGTGCTCGATTCGATGGACATCGAACGCGAGCGCGGCATCACCATCAAGGCGCAGACGGTGCGGCTGAACTATCATGCCAAGGACGGCAAGGATTACATCTTCAACCTGATGGACACCCCCGGCCACGTCGACTTCGCCTATGAAGTCTCGCGCTCGCTGGCGGCCTGCGAAGGCTCGCTGCTGGTGGTCGACGCCTCCCAGGGCGTCGAGGCCCAGACCCTGGCCAACGTCAATCACGCGCAGGACGCCGGCCACGAGATCGTGCCGGTGCTGAACAAGATCGACCTGCCCGCCGCCGAGCCCGACCAGGTCAAGAAGCAGATCGAGGACGTCATCGGCATCGACGCCTCCGACGCGGTGATGATCTCGGCCAAGACCGGCATCGGCATCGACCTGGTGCTGGAAGCCGTCGTGCATCGTCTGCCGCCGCCCAGGGGCGACAAGGACGCGCCGCTGACGGCGCTGCTGGTCGATAGCGGGTACGACGTCTATCTCGGCGTCGTCGTTCTCGTCCGCGTCGTCGACGGCGTGATGAAGAAGGGCATGCGCATCCGCATGATGGGCACCAATGCCGCGGTGGATCTCGAGCGCGTCGGCTACTTCAC
>JAQGJO010000336.1 GCA_028290595.1 Hyphomicrobiales bacterium
CGCTGCTGGAGGCGAGCGACGAGAAGAAATAAACGCGGAAGGCATAGCCCGTCCAGCTCTCGTTCAGATCGCGGAAGTTGCCGATCGCGCGCTTGCGCAAGCCGAATGCCTTGACGACCGGCTGGGCCTGCACATTTTCCTGCGCCGTCGACAGGATATCAGCCTCTCTGGAGCGCTTGTCGTAGGACAGGGCGAAGGCCATGCGCGAGAAAATGCTGGGCCCAACAAGAATCATCGGGAAGACCAGCAGGCCGATCAGACCTAGCCAGATGTTGAAATAAAACATCAGCGCGGTGGCGTAGATGACCTCGAGCATCGGCACGATCATCGAGGGAATAAACTGCACGAGCATGGTTTCGCTGGCGACGATATCGCCGGAAAAGCGCGACAGGATGTTGCCGGACGGGGTGCGCTGGAAGAACGGCATCGGCAGCTTCTGCAACTGCTCGAACAGCGAAATGCGAATGTCTTTCACCACATTGGAGAAGACGCGCGAATAGATGTAGTCGTTGCAGATGGCGACGATCGAAACGACGACCGCTGCGGTGCTGAGAAACGCCAGCACCAGGACGAGCGCGTTCCAGTCGCGTTCGATCAGGCCCTGGTCGATGAGATATTGGGTGGCGAGCGGAAACGATGCGTTGAAGAGCGTCTGCACCGTGAGGAGCCCGCCGACCACGGCAAGGTGCTTCCAGTAGGGCCGCAGATACGGAACCAGGAAGCGGAACATGAAGCCGAGATCCTTGGCCTGGATCTTGGCTTCAGGCTCTTCCTCTTCGAGGAACTGGCTGATGTCCACATCGTCGTCTTTAGGGGGCGCCTCCTGGCGGGCATCCTCCTGTTTGGGAGAGGCGCCCGGATTTTCGCTAGCCACAGCCGCCGCTCCTGCAATGCAATCTTATGGACGCCGCCGGCGTCATGGCCGTGCCGGAAAAGCTGAGCGCAGTTCGCTCACTTGCGTTCCGGCATGCTGCCCGGCTTGGTGTAGAAACACATGCGCATGGTCTTGGCGTCTGGATACCAGGGATAATCGCCTTCGTTCGACTGGCATTCGATCTTCCAGGCCTTCTTCAACACTTTGGGATCGTTGATCGCCATGCGGAAGCCGTTCTTCATGAACCGCTCCGACCATTGCCACGTCGTCATCAGGCTCTGCACGCCGCGGAACAGTTCGTGATATTCGATGACTTCCTTGGTCATGTCCGAGGTGATGCCGCCGAAGAACACGCCCTTGCGGACGACGCGAAACAGCTCGCTGATCGCCTTGTCGAGATCCTCGTCGGGCAGGTAGCACAGGCATGTGTCGTAAACATAATCGAAGGCATTGTCCTCGAACGGCATGTTTCGGACGTCGCCGAGGAAATTGCGGTGTTTCCACTTTTCGATTGTGCGGGCGTGGATATGGGCCGAATTCTCGATGCCCCAGGCCTCAATGCCGATACGGTCGAACAGTTCGATGGTGATGCCGGTGGCGCTGCCGACGTCGAGCAGCTTGTAGGGCGCCTTCTGGCCCCAGATCGCCTGGATCAGATCGGCGTTGTAGTGCTCGTCGAAATATTCGGCATAGGATTCCTCGTAGGTTTTGTCCTCGGCATATTCGTCGTGATAGCCGGCACCCAGCGCGTCGTCGTTCTCGGCCGACGGGATGAGGTCGTCCTCGGGCTCGGCATATTTTTCGTTGCGCAATTCCGTCATGATGATGTCGGTGGCGAAATCGGCGGAATCATAGACGGCGTTGACGGTCGAATCGAAAATGTAATCGCCGATCGTGAACAGGCCGGGATGATCTTCCGGCTCGGGACGATGCCGCTGCATGAGATCGTGGCCTGGGTTGCCGCCGGGGACCGCATTCACTGTGCCGACCCAGCGCTGCACATGGCCTTCGATCATCATGTCGCGGCCGTGGGCGAGCGGCTTCGGCAAGGTGTCGATGACCCGCTTGATGATCGTCTCATCATCGAGATTGGCCATCGCCATGGCCTCGGTGCCGGCGATCAGCCAGCCGAGCGAGCCGTACTTCCTGCCGGGATGACGCGAGGTCTCGTCGTAGAGGCAGGTGCCGCCGAACACGTCCTGCATGAAATAGGAGCCCTTGACCTTGCTGCGCCAGAACGGCTCTTTAAACAGGCAGGTGACGCGCAGATAATGCGCGGGGCGATCGTAATGGGCGAGATGGGCATCGAGCGCCATGCGCAACTTGCGGCCCTCGAAGTCGATGCCCTGCAGCCAGTAGTTCGGCAGCGCCATCACCACATAATCGAAATCGCGATGGGCGATCTTGCCGTCGTGGCGGAAATAGATGCGGTAGCGCCCGTCTTCCCTGGCGACTTTCGTCACGGTGGCGTTCTTGACGGTTTCCGCCGACGTGGTTTCGGCGAGGCGCTGGGCAAGACGCTCATTGCCGCCGACGATCGAGTAGAGGCGGAGATATTCGTCGTTGTCCATCAGGATGTTCTTGGCGCCGTTCATCGCATTGGTCAGATGCGGC
The DNA here is from genome assembly GCA_028290595.1 of Hyphomicrobiales bacterium. The sequence continues at coordinate 2,489 of JAQGJO010000336.1, forward strand.
GGCGCGGCGACGTCGGTGTGGACGGCGGTGGCGAGATAGCGGCGTGCGTCTTCGTCCTGCACCGTGTCGAGCACTTCGGCGAAGGTCTTGTTGGCCCAGGGATGATTGTTCTCGTCGCGCCAGTAGCTTTCGTAATAGTCCTCGGCGCTGATCTGGTCTTCGCAGACGGCGTGGAATTTATCGATGGCGGTGAGCGTCTTCTCGCCGAGCTTCTTGCGGATGTCGTTATCGGTGTTGAGGATTTTGTCACCGAGAATGACCGAATTGCCGCTCATCGGCACGGTCAGCAGGCCAAGACGCTGGGCCAGTTCGCGCACCGGATCGGCGCCGAATTGTGAATAGTCATAAAACTCCGCAACGCCTGCTTCATACAGGATGGGCGCCGTCTTGAACTGGCGGGTGACGAGTTTGCCGCCGAGCCGGTCAGAGGCTTCGAAGATTGTCGTCTTGCAGAGGTCGCCGCATTTGTCCGCCAGAATCTGCGAGGTGAACAAGACCCCCGGGCCACCACCGACAATCGCCACGCTTTTCATAGAACATCCTGACCGGTTGGAATGCTTTTCAAACTCGCTCTATAGCGTTTTCCGATCCATAGGATCGGAAAGACGCGTCTCGTTTATTCAAAGAGCGCATTTTCTTCACGCGAACTGGTGTCCACTTCGCTTGAAAATGCGCCATGTTCTGTGGTCGTGAGACCGTCATAACCGCTGTCGCCGTGAAACGTGCAAGCCGCTTGCCATCAATTGCGGCAATTCCGCGACATTTTCTATTAAAGCGCCGTTGGCGTGTGTCAATGCAGGCGAAAGGCGAGTGCCGGCGCGGCCAGGCTTTTCCTGCTTACTTGGTAAGCATTGTCATGACGGTACAAACGTTGCCCACAAATAGGGCGTGGGCCAGCGCTGTGTCTGCAACAGACTTTCGGGTCGATCAGCGCGCTGCGCCCCGGGTGCTCATGATCTTGTTGTATTCGGTGAGAATTTTCACGTAGGTCGGAAATTCGTCGAGCGGATATTCGGAAATCCGGCGTCCGGTGACGAGTTTGCTGGCGTTTGAGCCTTCGACCCTGGGATTGCCGCGGCCGATCGAGGCTTCATAGGCGTCGGCGCCTTCCTTACTGCCAAGCCAGGCGGCGAGCACCTGGGCGCCTTCCGGATTGGCGCTTTTGGAGACGCAGCAGGAATAAAGCGTGCTGATCGCCAGCGGATCGGTCAAAGCGAAGGCAATCGGCGCGCCGGAGGCGATGATCGGCAAGGTCGAATGATAGAGGCCGTAGCCGACTTCGATTTCGCCGGTGCCGATTTCCTGGGCCAGCCGGTAGGTCGTGTCATACAGCTTCGGCTGCATGGCAACGAATTTTTCCAGATGGGCGCGAACCTCCGCCTCGCCCATGAGCTTGGCCATGCTGGCGTAGCTCGGTGTGCGCAGCCAGCCGCCCGCCTTGCCCTGCCAGCGCGGGTTGAGCAGATCGTTGAGCTGTTTCGGCGCGTCGGCGTCGGAGACCTTCTGCTTGTTCCAGACCAGAACGGCGATGGCCGAGGCGGTGGGGATCATGAACGGCGAGATGATGTTGGCGGCAGGAACGCCGAGCGCCGCCCAGTCCGGCCGGACCAGAAGGCCGCGCTGGTCGAGAATGGCGAATTGCGCCTGGTCGCCCGTCAGCATGCCGGCCGGGCTTCCGCCGGCCTGGGATTCCTGCACCACTTTCGCCGCCAGCGTGCTGCCGCCGGTGTCACGGATATAGTCGACCTTGATGTCGGGCCAGGTCTTCTGGAACGCCGCGATGACCTTGGCGATGGCGGGGACTTCGGAACTTTCCGACCAGACGACGGCCGGCTTTTTGGCGGCGATGGCGGCGAGGTCGACCAGCGCTTTCGGCCGCGCCGCCTGCGCATGAGCGCCTGCCAGCGGCGTTGCGGCCAAAGCAGCGCCTGTGCCCGCGACGAACGCGCGCCGTGACATGTCCGACATGAATTCCCTCCCTGGTGTCCGGCTTAAAGTAAGTGCTGTCGTTCTTGTCTTGTTTGCTTGTCAGCTCAGAGTCGCAGTCCACGGTAAAGTATCAGCCCTTGACTCCTGGGTTCCCGCTCGCGCCTGCGGCGCGTCGGGAATGACATTGGTTGCAGCATGTCCCCGCAGTGTCATCCCCGACGCCTGCGCAGCTGGCGAGCGGGGATCCAGAAGCCAAGGGGATAATGACAAACCGTACCTTTCCCCTCACACCGGAAATTGTTCCAGTAGTTCGATCGGGTCGCCGTAGCGGCTGGCGCATTCGATGACCTTGGGATCGCGCAGGGATTGCAGGAA
>JAQGJO010000395.1 GCA_028290595.1 Hyphomicrobiales bacterium
AGCCCACGCCCTGGGTGCCGAGAACGGGATACACCTGTTCGTTCATGTCATGCCTCCTGCAATCGCGTCGACAATCCACTTGGAAACGTCGCCTTGGCCGAAACTAGTCATCGGATAGAGGCATGACAAGACAGCGACGCTGCCTGTCCCCATCATCACCCGCCCCGATATAATTCATCCAAACGGCCGCTATACAAGGAAAATAAAGAAAACATACAGTGGCGGATATTGGGGTACCGCGAACGGGGCGATCATGACCGACAATAATGTTGAGGCTTCCGGCATAACACCGAGAACCTGGGCCATCATTATCTGGGGCTTGCTTCTGGTGTCGTGTGTGACCGTCTGGGTCACCGAAATCATCGGCGTGATCATCGCTTATGTGAAACGGGACGAATTGGCCGGCACGCTCTTTGAGTCGCATGCGACCTCCGCCATCCGGACCTTCTGGGTCACCTTGGTCTTCCTTCCCCTCGGCACTGTCCTGCTGATCGCCGGCATCTTCGGCGTCAACCTGCTCTACGGCGGCCTCGGCATTCTGATCCTGGGCCTGCTGCTGATCTGGCGTGTTTTTCGGGTCTTCCGCGGTCTTATCCGCGCCTTCGAAGGCAAAGGTATCAGCAACCCGACAGGCGTATTTTGATCACTGCGCCGACGGCACCGCGGCGGCCTTGGCCTTGGCGATGATCTCGGGCGAGCTCGCGTGCATGCGCCCCACCGCCGCCTGCACATCGCCGCCCTCCATCGGCTGCACGTCCTGCTTCATCTTCGCCGCCTCTTCCAGAGCCACGGGGTCTGACAGCGCTTCCATGAAGGCCTTGCGCAGTGCCGCCACCCGCGCCGCCGGCACTTCGGGCGCGACGATGAACGGGCGCCCGAAGGCGAGCGGCGTGATGATCAGCTCCAGCACCTGCCGCTGCTCTTGCGTTTTGGCCAGCGACAGGATGTTGGGCACGCCCATCTTGTCGAGGTCAGCGCTTTTGCCCGGCGTCCCGTAAACCGGGATCGTCACCATATTGTCCCTGATCCACTGCGGCCGGCCGACGATGATCGACGACCATCCGGCGCCGCAAATGCCCTGCACCTCATTCTTCTCGATCGCCATCGAGATTTCGGTGCTGCCCGGATAGCCGTTGACCATTTTGAAACGGGCGTCGAAGACGTTCACCAGCAGCGCCGGAAATTCGCGCGTCGACCCGCCGGCCGCGCTAGCGCCGAGAATGAGCCCGCGTGTGCGGAAATCCTCGAAATCCTTGATGTTGAGATCGCTGCGCACGGCGCAGACATAGATTTCGCTGTTGGCGCTGCCGATGAAGTTGAGCTTGGTCGGATCGTAGCGCAGCTTGCTGCGGTCGCCATAGAGCGGCTCGGTGACGATGCTCGGATAGACCGCGCCGATGACAGTACCATCCTTCAGCGCCGCATTGGCGATGTGCTGGGTCAGCACGATCGACGCGGCGCCCGACATGTTGGAGGCGATGACTGTCGGGTTGCCTGGAATGTGCCGGCCGATGTTGCGCGCCACCAGCCGGCCGTAGAGATCGTAGCCCCCGCCGGGCGACGTACCGACGATCACGTTGACGGTCTTGCCGCGATAGAAATCCGCGACGTCGGTTTGTGCGAGAGCTCCTGTCACAGGGCCGGCCAGCGCAACAGACATGAAAACGGCATGCAGCCTTGTTCGCCGCCTTGTGGCAGTCGTCATGGTTTCCTCCTCCGTCGCCGGGCGTTGGGCCCTGGCTTTCAAGCAGTCTAAGGCCTAATCCCGAAAAGTGGATACCGATGGCTGTGTCATGTGCGACAAGGCACACAGTTTAAGGCTATCCAGCCGCATCGTCCGCGCCGACAACAAGCCAATGGATTTGAGCGAACAATGACATCTGTGAAAACGATCACCTCGGCGCTGTGCCTTGCCGCCTGTTTTGCTGCCGCTCCGGCTTCCGCCAAAACAATTTCAATTCTGGGCGCCTGGACGATAGTCTCGTCGACGCCGGCGCCTTGGGTCAAGCCCGGCGAACCGCCGCTGCCGTCGGACGAGAAGGAACTGCTCGGCCGTCAGATCGTCTTCTCGAAGAACAGGATTACGGCGCCCTCTCCGCCGCTGAATCCCCAGTGCAGAAAGCCGAACTACGAATACAAGAATTATCCGTTCGGCTGGCTGTTCGAAGGCAACCTTCCCGAGCCACAGGACAAGGCTGCCGCCGAACTGGGCTTCAAGGAAAAATTCGCGCCGGGCGTCTCGACCGGCTGCGAGGGCGTCAGCGATTTCGGTTTCCTCGATTACAACACGGCACTCTTCGGCCTCAACAACCGCGTCTACCGCATCAAGCGGATAACAACACAGCACGAGCAGCTACCGCATTAACTCCACGATGCCGCGCCAGAAGAGCAGCAGGCCGCCGAGGAACACCATCGCCTCGATGAGGAAATCATGCACGTGGACCGAAAGCTGTTCGGTCAGCCAGCGCGCCACGAAGGCGCCGGGCACCGCAATCGCGCCGATCACCAGCGCCATCGCCCAG
>JAQGJO010000422.1 GCA_028290595.1 Hyphomicrobiales bacterium
AGGGCAAAGACGGCCATCCTTTTGTCACGGATGGCGGTCACTGGATCATTGACGCGTCGTTGAGCCGGATTGACGATCCGGAAGCGATGGCGCATGCGCTATCACGTATTCCGGGGGTCATGGAGCACGGCCTGTTCGTCGGCCTTGCGCAGATGGCCATTATTGGCGGTCCGGACGGCACCAAAATAATCGAGCGGCCCTGAAAAATTACGGGTCAAACGGAGTTACGATCATGAACTTCATGCAAGCAACTTACCGGGCGGCGGTGTTCGCCGCAGCGCTCGCGGCGTCGGGCCCCGCCGCTTACGCCCAGCAGCAGCCGTCGCCGGCCGCCTTGGCCAGCGCCAAAGAGTTCGTGGCGCTGACCGGTGCGGCCCAGATTTTCAGCCCGCTCGTGGCCGGCGTGGTCGAACAGTCAAAGATGCTGTACCTCCAGCAGAACCCTGGCTTGAGCAACGACCTCAACGAAATCTCCGCCAAGCTGAAGGCTGAGCTCAATCCTCGGCTTGAAGAAGTCAACGTGGAAATGGCGCGGATCTACGCCACCCGTTTCACGGAAACAGAACTCAAGGAGATTATGGCATTCTACGGGTCGCCGACCGGCAAGAAAATGCTGATCGAGCAGCCGCAGGCTGCGGAACTGAGCCTCAAATTCGCGCAAGACTGGTCCATCAAGCTTTCCGACGAAGTCGTTGGCAAAATGCGCGACGAGTTGAAGAAGCGCGGGCACAATCCTTGAACAAGATGCGCCGGATAGCCACGTGGCGTGGTCTAAGGCTGGCGACTTTATAGGTAAGGCGATAGCTGCCCATGGTTGACAAAGATTTGGCTGATAAAGATTTGGCTGATCAAGACGTCGATCTTTTTGTCATCGGAGCGGGCTCGGGCGGCGTGCGCGCGGCGCGGATCGCATCGAGCTACGGCGCGCGCGTGATGGTTGCCGAAGAATTCCGCGTCGGCGGCACCTGCGTCATCCGCGGCTGCGTGCCCAAGAAGTTGCTCGTCTACGCTTCGCGTTTTTCTCATGAGTTCGAGGACGCTGCCGGCTTCGGCTGGACCGTGCAAAACCCCACCTTCAGCTGGCAGACCCTGATCGCCAACAAGGATCGCGAGATCGACCGGCTGGAAGCGGCCTATGTCTCGACGCTTGAACGTTACAAGGTTCAAATCGTCCGCAGCCGTGCCGTGATCGAAGACGCGCACACCATACGTTTGTCGACCGGTGCGAAAGTGCGCGCCGAAACCATTTTGATTGCGACCGGCGGCTGGCCGCATCTGGGCCCGAAAATTCCTGGCCTCGAACACGTCATCTCGTCGAACGAGGCGTTTCATCTCACTGAGTTGCCCAAGCGTATTGTCGTCCAGGGCGGCGGCTATATCGCTGTCGAATTTGCCTGCATCTTCGCCGGTCTCGGCAGCAAGGTGACGCTGGTCTATCGCGGCGAAAACATCCTGCGCGGCTTCGACGATGATATCCGCGAGCATTTGCGGTCTGAGATGCAGACGCGCGGCATCGATGTCATCTGCGGTCATACCGTCGAAGCCGTGGAAAAAACTGGTGACGAATACTCTGTGCGGTTGTCGGGCGGCAAAGCAGTCGCGGCCGACAAGGTGATGTTTGCAATCGGCCGGCGGCCAAACGTCATGGGCATCGGCTGCGAAGCGCTGAATATGCAGTGCCACGAGCACGGCGGCATCGAGGTCGACGAGTATTCGCGGACTTCAGTGCCCAACATCTATGCCGTCGGCGACGTGACCAATCGCGTCAACCTCACGCCGGTGGCGATCCGCGAGGGCCATGCCTTCGCCGACACGGTGTATGGCGGCAAGCCGACCACGGTCGATCACCTCAATGTGCCGACCGCGGTGTTTTCCGAGCCTGAACTCGGCGTCATCGGCCTGACCGAGGCGCAGGCGCGCGAGAAATTCGCCGTCCTCGACGTCTACAAGACCAGCTTCCGTGCGATGAAAATGGTGATGGCCGGCCGGGCGACCCGGTGCTTCATGAAGCTTTTGGTCGATGGCACCACCGGCCGGGTCGTTGGCTGCCATATCGCCGGTCCGGAAGCCGGCGAGATGATCCAGTTGGTCGGCATTGCCGTCAAAATGGGAGCGACCAAAGCCGATTTCGACTCCACCATGGCGGTCCATCCGACGATCGCCGAGGAATTGGTCACCATGCGCGAGCCGGCCATCAGCTATGGCCGCAAGGCCGCCGAATAATGGCTGCCGAATAGCCATTTAGGCCTTTCATCAGTCCTCGCGAATATCTGGCATTGGCGAGGGCTGGCGTGTATAACGCCCCGCAAATGTTGGAGTATTCGCGATGCCCGAGCGTTGGACGCCCGATAGTTGGCGCAAAAAGCCGATCAGCCAAGTCCCGGATTATCCGGACCGGCAGGCCTTGGCTGATGTCGAAAAGCAGCTTTCGACCTTCCCGCCGCTGGTTTTTGCAGGCGAGGCGCGCAGCCTGAAGAAGCAGTTGGCCCGCGTCGCCAACGGCCAGGCTTTTCTGCTGCAAGGCGGAGATTGCGCCGAGAGCTTCGCCGAGCACGGCGCCAACAATATCCGCGACTTCTTCCGC
>JAQGJO010000431.1 GCA_028290595.1 Hyphomicrobiales bacterium
GTGGGCGACGCGGAGAGCCGCATCGGCAGGGCGCGGACACTGCCGGCGGCCGGCGCCGAAGTCGCGCAGTTACGGTTCGCCGCCGCGGGCTGTCAGGCATGGGAAGGCGGCTACTACGCGGCATGGCGCGGCATCGCCGATGAAAACCTCGACATGGTCTTCCACTACGGCGATTACATTTACGAATACGCTTTCATAACGAGGGATCGCCTGGGGCGGGAACTGCCGCGGCTAATGCCGAAAGACTTCCCTATGTGCGTCACGGTGACCGACTACCGGCGGCGTTATGCGCTCTACAAGAGCGACCCGGATTTGCAGGCGGCGCAAGCCTCCTGCCCGTTCCTGTCGAGTTTCGATGACCACGAAGTCGCCGACAACTGGGCGGCCGAGACCGATTCGAGGAACACGCCGGCGGATGCCTTTCTGTTTCGGCGCGCGGCCGCGTTTCAGGCCTGGTACGAGCACATGCCGGTGCGCCGCAGCCTGATGCCGCGCGGTCCCAGCCTCACGGCCTATCGCCGGTTTCAGGTCGGCAACCTTGCCAATGTGTCGGTGCTGGATACGAGGCAATACCGCTCGAAACAGCCCTGCGGCGACGGCTTCAAGCCCAACTGCGCTGCAATCGACGATGCCGGCCGCACCATGATGGGCACGCAGCAGGAGCACTGGCTGGCTGAGAGCTACCGTTCAATTCAAGCAACCTGGCAAGTGCTGGCCCAGCAAGTGCTGTTCGCCCATCTCGACTGGCGATCCTATCCTTTTGTGCCGGAATCAGAAACGCCGGTGGTCAACCTGGATTCATGGGACGGCGCGAATGCAGCGCGCGATCGGATCATCCGCGCATGGGCCGATGCGCAAGTCAAAAACCCCGTGGTGCTCACCGGCGACATGCATCGCGGCGTGGCGCTGGAACTGAACCAGGATTGGCGCGATCCGACATCAGCTTGCGTCGGTGTCGAGTTTCTCGCGACGTCGATCTCCTCGGGCGGCAATGGCTCACCCAAATTGAGCAATGCGGATGCCTTGCACGCCAACAATCCGCATCTCAAATTCATCAGCGACCAGCGCGGCTATCATCGCCACACGGTGACACCGAAACAATGGCAGGCTGACTTCCGCGTTGTCGATCAGATCAGTACCGCCGGTGCCCCGGTTTCGACGGCGAAGTCGTTCGTGGTCGAAGCCGGCAGGCCCGGGCTGGCGGAGGCGCCGGCGGCGCATTGAGGCGAGTTGGATCATGGCGAGGAAGTTGCCGGCCAACTTGTCGTAGCGAGTGCCGCGCCAGTCGGTCATATCCAGCCGAAAAAAGACCCATATTCCGCTGTTCAACCGTAGATCGGGCTTGCCTCTAAGCCGTTGCTGGCAGGCACCTGTTGATCCTCGCCAAAATCGCAAGATCGGTCGAGCGCGACATATCCGAAAGGGCCTAGCTGGTGTCGCCACGGAGGAAGAGACGATGAAGGCGGCACTTGAAAACTACCATGCCCGAATGCAGCGGGTGCTCGACCACATAGATCAGCACCTCGACGATGATCTGGGCCTGGAAGTGTTGAGCGGCGTCGCAGCGTTCTCGAAATTCCATTTTCACCGGCAGTTCACGGCGACCTTCGGATTGTCCGTGCATCGCTATGTCCAGCTTGCCCGCATGAAGCGCGCTTCCTACCGGCTGGCCTACAGCGACGCCCAAAGCGTCACGGACATTGCGATGGATGCCGGTTACGACGCACCGGATGCCTTCGCCCGCGCCTTTCGGCAACGGTTCGGGCAATCGCCTTCGTCGTTCCGGAAGTCTCCCGACTGGGAGCCGTGGCTTGCGGCCTTCGGGCCTCTCGACAACGCCAGGAGCAAGCTCATGCACAAGACTTTTACCGCCGACGACGTGACGATCCGCGATGTGTCCCCGACGCCGGTGGCGATCATGGAGCATCGGGGTGATCCGGCAACGCTCGGCGCCACGATCCAGCGGTTCATCGCATGGCGTAAGGCCGCCGGCCTGCACCCCAGGACAAGTCCGACCTTCAATGTCTGGCGTTCCGAACGACGGCCCGCTTCCCTGGCCGACTATGGCAACGATCTCTGTGTCGGGACTGACCAGCCGATCGAGGCGCGCGGCGAACAGATCAAAGTCGGCGAGATCCCAGGCGGGCGCTGCGCGGTGCTGCGCGTCGTCGGCAATACCGACAATCTGGAGCCTGCCGCTCTCTTCCTCTATCGCGACTGGCTGCCGGCCAGCGGCGAAGAAGCAAGGGATTTCCCTCTCTACTGCCAACGCCTCGCCTTCTTCCCGGAGGTGCCGGAGCATGAGACGGTCGCGGAGCTGTTCCTGCCGTTGAAATAGTTCGCTATGCGGTGCCGTAGATCGCCCTGGCCAGATCGAACATCTCGTTCTGTCTGCCCGGCGTCGTCGTGCCAAGCAATTTGACATCGACATAGGGACGCAGGTCGGCCGGAATTTTCTCCGACAAGCCCATGACCGCCGGCTTGAAGCCCTCCTCGGCCTGCGCCACCTGCGCGGCTTCGGCCAGCATGTAATTGACGAAGAGCCGCGCTGCATTGGGCTGCGGCGCATCCTTCAGCAGGCTGTAGCAGAAGGGCACGTAGGGCACGCCTTCGGCCGGGATGAGGCATTGCACCGGCAGGCCCTGCAAGCCTTTCAGTTCGGAGACGTTGAAGGGCAGATAGATGGCATATTCGCCGCGCGCCAGGCGGCGCTGGCTCTCGGGAAACAGGCGGCTGATAACCATGTTCTGCGCCGCCATTTTCTCGTGAAAGCCGCGGCCGAATGCGTTGTAGGTTGCTTCAAACCAGACATTGCCGGCGCCAGCCGCGCGCGGATCGTCGGCGAGAATTTTGTCTTTCCATTTCGGATGGGTGAAATCGGCCCACGTCTTGGGAATGTCGGCGCCCTTGACGAGATTGGTGTTGATGATGGTGGCGAAATTGCCGGCCGTCACCGGAATGATCGTCTCATCCGGCTTGAACTGCGGGTCGATGCGGCCGGCATTCGGCAGCGCGCCCATCGGTTGAAAGGCGCCTTCGCTCTTCTGCGTCGCAAGAGTCGTCGCGCCGGTGTAGGTGAGGCTGGCGATCGTGCGGCTGGTCGCCTGTTCGACACGGATGCGTTCGCGGATTTCGGTGGCGCGGCCGTCGAGCACATCGGTCTGAATACCGGTCTCGGCCTGAAACTTTGCGGCGATCTTGCGGACGATGATGAAATTGGTGCCGTTGTAGACGATGAGCCGGCCTTCCTGCTTTGCCGCAGCAACCGTTGCATCCCAGCCGGCCTGGGCAGTGGCTCTGTTCGTGCCGCCGAGCGCCCATGCACCGCCTGCTGCCAAACCTGCCTTCAGCAAAGCGCGCCGGTGGATGCCATTCCCCATAAGCCCCTCCCTTGCATCACGATATGAGACGGGCTTATGCGCCCGTTCGCATTTCTTATCGAAGCATCAGATCGCCAGCTTGTAGAAGTCGATCGCGTTGCCGCGCAGGATCCGCTGCCGCTGGGCTTCCGGAATTTTGAGATTGAGCGCATGGGACGGGTCGTCGAAATCCCAGTGCGGATAGTCGGTCGAGAACATCAGCCGGTCGTGGCCGATCCATTCGATGACCTTTTCAAGATCGCCCGGCCGCTCCGGCTCATCGATCGGCTGGGTGGTGAACCAGATGTTGCGGCGGATATATTCCGACGGCTTCATCTTCAGATGCGGAACCTCGTCGCGCATGCGCTCGAACAGTTTGTCGAGTCGCCAGGCGAGCGGCGGCACCCAGGCGAAACCGGGTTCGATGATGACCCAGCGCAGATCGGGAAAGCGTTCGAACACGCCTTCGAGCACGATGCTCGCAACCACCGACTGCAGGGTCTGGACGTTGGTGTGGTGTTCCTCGAAATAATACGACACCCAGCCCGAACCCGTCACCGCATGGCCGCCGATGCCGCCCTGATGCATGGAGATCGGCAGGTCCGCCGCTTGCGCGGCCTCGAAGATCGGCCAGTAGCGGCGGCGGCCGATCGGCTCTGAGGCGCGCGGCGACAATTGCACGCCGACGAAACGGCGGTCGCCGGCGCGGCGCTCGATCTCGCGCACCGCCGCCTGGGCGTCTTCATGGGGCAGGAGAATAGTGCCGTGCAGGCGCGGCTCGGGATCAAGCCATGTCGCCTTCTGCCAATCGTTGAGCGCCGTGCACATGGCAGCGCCGAAATCCAGATTGCGCTGCTCGGGACCGCGCGTCGACAGCGGCATGAGAATGCCGGCTTCGACATCGTAGTGATCGAGATGCTGGCGGCGCATGAAATCGAGGTCGGCGCCGGGAGGCGCGCCGCCCGGCGGCCAGGCATCGTTGCGTGCGATCGCCGGCGTCATGCGCGGATAACCGATGGTGTCGGAATACATTTCGCGCGCATGACTGCCGTAGCGGGTCAGGTGATCCCACCAGCGCTTTTCCAGAAACGGCTTGAGGTCGGCGGGCGAGCGCATCGAAGGATGGATGTCGCAATCGACGAACCGGAGTCTTGCGCGCGTCGATGGCAATTTGCTCTGGTCGACAACGACGTTCATGAGGCATCCTCCGCGCGCATATTTACACGCGCATTTGCAAGCATCTTTGGCCGCCAGTATACGATGTCCCCTGATGCGCGCGAAGCGTTTCTTTACGGCATATGGGAGGAAAGTCTTGAGCGCTCCAGCCGCCACCCTGGCACCCCTGCGCGACGGCCTGTTCGGGCATCCTACGATCGACTGCGACGTGCATCCGCCCGCACCCGCGATCGGCGATCTCATCCCCTATTTTTCCGATCCCTACTGGCGCGAAATGGTGACCCTGCGCGGCATCGACCGGCTGAAGCTCAATCCGACCAGCTTTCCCGCCAATGCGCCGATCAACTGCCGACCCGACTGGGCCATCGAGGCGACGACGCCTGCGGCGCAGGTGACGCAGATGCAGGCGCAGCTTCTCGACCCGTTTCGAACCAGCATCGCGATCTGCAACAATCTGCACGGCGGCCAATTGCTGCATGCCGAAGACATGGCGGCTGCCTTCTGCAATGCGCTGAACTCGTGGATGGCAAAGGAATGGCTGGACCGCGATCCGCGCCTGCGCGCCTCGATTCTCATCCCCGTTGAAAACCCGCAGATGGCGATCGAGGAAATCGAGCGGCGCGCCGACGATCTGCGCTTCGTTTCAATCCAGACATTTGCCATGGGCGAGAAGCTGCTCGGCCGCCGGCATTACTGGCCGATCTACGAAGCAGCGCAACGTCTGGGCCTGCCCATCGCCGTGCATGCGGGCAGCGGCTTTCGCTTTGCGCCGACGTCGATCGGTTGGCCGTCCTATTTCATCGAGGATTATGCGGCGAATGCACCCGCGTTTGAGAACCAGCTTCTGAGCCTGGTGGCCGAAGGCGTGTTCGCGAAATTTCCCGATCTCAAAGTGGTGTTCCTCGAATCCGGCTGGAGCTGGCTGCCGGCCTTCATGTGGCGCGCCAACAAGACCTGGCGCGGCGTGCGCGCCGAAGTGCCGTGGGTGAAACGCCCACCGGCCGAGATCATGCGCCAGCATGTGCGGATCGCCGTTCAGCCGGTGGATGCGCCGCCGAAGATCGACATGCTGGAAGATATCATCCAGCAGATCGGCGAGGACGGCATGCTGCTATTTTCTACCGACTGGCCGCACTGGCATTTCGACGGCACCGACGCCCTGCCCGGCCCCCTGGCAGGAGACCGGGCACGCAAGGTGCTATTCGAGAATGCGCTCGACACTTATCCGCGCATCCGGCGCAGTCTGGACCAAAGCTAGTACACCTTCATCGGCAGTGCGCCGCCGGGTCCAAACATCAGGCCCCAGACTTCACCGGCGCCGACGGCGATCTCGTCCGAATAGGACTTGCCGGCCTGCTTGACGGAGAACCTGTATTTTCCCGGCGGCAGGTCGAGCGAGGGGCCGTCGGGAGCCTTTGTCCCCACTCCGGGCGCGACCTTGATTGTTTTTTTATTGATAGTGACCGTCACCTCTGTCTCATTCGGATTGACCAACGCCAGCTTGGCCTGACCCGGCTTTGGTGCCATCTGCGATTTCGCAAGGGCGTCGGGGCTTCGCGTGGCGAGGCTGACGGATGTCGCGCCATTCTTGTAGGTAAGCTTGAGGGCGGCTTGCCCCTCAGTGGTGTTGAACACCAGAGCAGCATTGTTCTGCGCCACGACGGCCTTGCTGCTGTCTTCCGTCCAACCAAGTTTAGCGAGTTCCTTGCGATAGAAACCGAGCACATCAGCGAGCCTGAGCGGCACGTCGGATGTGAGTTCACGACGGAATGGAGATTTTTCGTTCGCCACCATCGTGTGGCGCTTGGGAACCGGCCAGCCGCCGTTGTCCTCCGGCTCCAGATCTTCAGCCGAAGCCGGCGCGGGTTCCTCGGCGACCGGTGCATTGGATGCTGTCACGGCATCGGCCGGTTTGACTGCTGCTTCCAGCGCGGAGCCTCTGGCGCTGACGTTGGTTTTGGCGCCCATCCGCATGATCGTGAACGACACGGTCTTTCTGGCCTTGGTGAAATCGAGCACCACCATGTTGGCATTGTTGATGACCGAAGACCGCGCCTGCCAGCCCTGCTGCTTCATCGTTGAGCGGTAGAAATCGGCGACCGATTTGACGGCGGACGTGCTGTTGAATTCCAGCTTGCCGTCGCCTTGCTCAACGTCCGCAGCAGTATCGGGCAGCGGCACCGGGCCGTCATTGCCGGCAAGCGCCTGCAAGGTCTCGGCCGGCTCGTTGGCGGGCGGCGGTGTTCTTGTCGAGGGACTGCGTGACAGAGCTTCAGCTTGCGTCGCCATCTGCAAGGCCTGTTTCATGATCGCATCGATCGATTCATCTCTGGCTACTGGCGGTTTCACAATCTTCTGCACGAGGCTTATCGACGTCTGATCGGACTCGCGTCCAAGCCTCAGGACAGCCGTTCCATCTTCAGTAGAAAAGGCCACGGTGGCCCGATCGGCCGCAATGGCGGTTCCCTGGCTTTCTTCTTTCCAGTTACGCGCCGTAAGCTCACGCCGATAGAAAGCCAGCACGGTGTCGACATCGGCATCGATGTTGGCCGTCATCGAGCGTTCGGACGAATTGGTCGATCCGGTTCCTCCGATACGGCCCTTCGGCACGGGCAGGCGGGCGAGTTCAGGCCCCGCTTCCAACGGCGCACCGGCGACGGGCTTTGCTTCTTCAGGCGCCAGGATTCCGATCGGCCATTCTTTGAGCTCGACCTTGAACTTGCCGCCGTCCGCCGCCTGCAGCGTCAGAACCAGCGCCACCTTGGGTTTGGCTTCGCTGACATAGTGCGCATAGGCGCCACGCTCCTGAGCCACGCCGGACGGCCCGTCGGCCGCCTCCTTCGCATTGAGCTTGCGCGACCACAGCGACCAGCCGCGAACGGCCAATTCCTTGCGGTAGAAATCCAAGGTCTTGTTGATCGGTTCTGCCGTCACGAGGCTCAACGTAGGTCTATCTGGCGCATACACGATATCGCTGGCGTCATTGGTGAAAGGCAGGTCGTTCTTCAACGGCACCGCATTGTATTGCACGCTGGTGGCATTATTCTGCGCCGGCGCCAGCGTAATAAAAACGCCCAAGGCCTGCTGCCCTTTCTTGAACGACAGCATGCGCATGTTCGGATCGTCCACGGTGGCCGCGAACGGCGCGCCGTATTTCTGCCAGCCGGCGGTGGCGAGCGCCTTGTCGATCGTGCCCGCCGTCGCGATGACCGGGTCAGGCGAGGTGAATATCGTGGTGAGTGCGCTAGCGTAGACTTGCTTCGCGCCGCTGATGCGCGGCAGCCGGCTCGTATCCAGCGCCGCATC
>JAQGJO010000438.1 GCA_028290595.1 Hyphomicrobiales bacterium
GCGTGAAGAAAATGCGCTCATTAAATAAACTGACGCGTCTTTCCGATCCAAGGGATCGGAAAACGCTATCGCGAGCTTGTTGCCCAAGAAATAACCACAAATCCGCGCACTGACCATTGCCAAAGGTCAAAACAGCGCTGGAATCAGTTGTGGGTGCGAAAACGCCTCAGGCTAGACTTGCAGGGCAATTTGCCCGATGTATCGCCGGTGCGAGACAATGCGGTTTGGCCGCTCGAACGATCCTCCGGGATCGTCAGCCTACTCTCCCTGCCTTTCGCGCACCGCGGGCGCCACCCGGCGCGGCGGACGTCTGCAGGCCTCAGCCGGAGCTTGAAATGGATAAATCGCAACAGAGGCTCGAGCTTCTGCGCCGCTTTCTCACCGACGCGCACCAGCGTCTCGGCCTCGAATTCGGCATCCAGCTTTGGGACGGCACGCGGATCCCCGCCGACTATCCCGCCAATGGACTGGCAGTCTCGATCGCCGATGAGGGCGCGGTTGCGGCACTGCTGCGCAAACCCAAGCCCGAAACCCTGGCCAACCTCTGGGCGGCTGCGCGGCTCGACATTCGCAACGGCACGATCTTCGATCTCGTGGCGAAGCGGCCGAAGGTGAAGACGAAACTGTTCCTGAAGTCGCTCGACAAGATGAGCGCGTTCAAACTCGCGTCGAAATTCTTCTTCGTGCCGCGCGGCGGCCCATGGCCGCTTGAAACAGTCGGCACGGAAAAGCAGAGCGACGGCAGCGCTGGCGAGAACAAGAAGAACATCTCCTATCACTACGACGTTTCCAACGCCTTCTACGAGCTCTGGCTCGACAAGGAGATGGTCTACACCTGTTCCTATTTCACCGACTGGAACAATTCGATCGACCAGTCCCAGCACGACAAGCTCGACATGGTCTGCAAGAAGCTGCGGCTCAAGCCCGGCGAAACCTTGCTCGACATGGGCTGCGGCTGGGGTGCGCTATCGATGCATGCGGCGCGCTACTATGGCGTCAAGGCCTATGGCGTCACCCTGTCGGAACAGCAGGTCGCCTATGCCAACGACAAGATAAAACGCCTTGGCCTGCAGGATCAGGTGCGCATCGAGTGCAAGGACTATGCACATGCCGAAGGCGTCTACGACAAGGTTGCGGCCATCGGCATGCTGGAACATGTCGGCATCGACAATTTCCCGACCTATTACAAGACAGCCTGGCGGTCGCTGAAGCCCGGCGGCCTGTTCCTGCACCATGCGATCACCCGCCCCGGCAAAAGCGAAGCCGCCCGCACCGGCAAGCGCCGGCCGGAATTCGCCGCGCTCACCCGCTATATCTTCCCCGGCGGCGAACTCGATTACATCGGCCGCACGGTCACCAATCTGGAATTGCACGGCTTCGAAGTGCGCGACGTCGAATGCTGGCGCGAGCATTACATGATCACCTGCCGGCTCTGGCACGACCGGCTCGTCGCCAATTGGGATGCGGCGGTGAAAGAGGTCGGCGAAGCGACCGCGCGGACCTGGCTGGTCTATCTCGCCGCCTGCTCGATCACCTTCGAGCGCAACAACTGCGGCCTCTACCAGACCCTGTCCATTAAACGCGTGAAAGGCCCGACCGGGCTACCGCCGAGCAGGGCCTATCTTTATTCCTGAGGCATGAACTGCCGCGTCGTCGCTACTCAGATAGCGACGACCGGCGTGCCGACGCTGACCCGGTCGAACAGGTCCACCACATCTTCATTCAGCATGCGGATACAGCCGTAGGACGCTGCCGAGCCGATCGACGCGCGCATCGAGGCGGCGGTGCCGTGAATGGCGATCTCGCTGAGGTTCAGCGTGATGGCGCGCACGCCCATCGGATTGTTCGGCGCGCCGCCGCGGATGAGGTTCGGCAACCGCGGATTGTCGTGCTTCACGACGGCCGGCGGCGCCCAATCCGGATTGACGTATTTGCCGTTGACCTGCGCCCAGCCGGACCAGGCCTTGCCGGCCTTGCCGACGGCGACCGGGTAGCGCATCGCGGTGCCATCGCCCAGGATGAAGAAAAGCTGACGCTGGCGCAGCGAAATCACCATGGTGCCTGCCGGATATTCCATCGGCATCCGCACGAGACCGTGCGACGCCAGGGCAGGCGTTGCAACAGAGAGCGCGGCAGTCGCGCCGGCACCGATTTTCAGAAAATTGCGGCGTGTTTCGCCGTTAAACGCAGATGTCATAACCCAACCCCGTAATGCAGAAGACGCCATAGCTTTTATTGATTTGGGAATCGGCCGCATGTGCCATTTCCCACATTTCAAGCATAGCATCTACAACGAGGTACGGGTGCAACACCTTGCTAAAAAGGTGAATGAAAAGCTGACTATCACCTACCTGTGATACGTTTTCTACACATTGATTAGACGTTGGATCAGGCCACGCCATGCGCGGCCTGATTGGTCTTACGCCGACATGTTTATTCGAGCGGCGCGACCGGCACGGAGCTCAATGGCGGCGTCGGCTTGAGCCCTGCCCCATCGGAGGGGGCAGCGGGCATAGTCTCGACCGGCGGCTTCGTCTGCGCCGCGTCGGGGTAGACCACACGGGGCGGCCGAACGGCTTCCGCGACCGGCGCTGCGGGCTTCACGGCTTCCGGCTTGGCTTCCGCAGGCTTCACCAGTTCCGGCTTGGCAACATCCGGTTTGGCAACCTCGGGGCGGCCCGGGCCAGGCCTGGCTACCGTCGGCGCGACAACGGACCTACCGTCATCCGGCGCCACCTTGGTGACCCGTTCCTGTGGAGGCCGCGTGGCAACCGCTCCGCCATCGGGTCGGACAATAGTCCTGGCCGGCGGCTCACGCCGTGCAGAAGCAGCCGGCGGGGCGGCACGGCGCGGCGCTGGTTCGGCACGCGGCGCTCGCTGCGAAGGCGGCGTCACGGACGGCGGTGGCAGGCGCGGCGGATCGAAATATTCCTCGTCGCCCATCGGGCCGCGCGCCAAAGCCTCTGGAGGACGTGACGGCGTGGCGCGGGCGAAGCGCTGCAGGACATTACCCTCTATCCCGTCGACGACAACCCGGAAGCCTTGCCCACGCCGGTCGCGCACATTGGCGATATAGACCCGGCCATTGACCTGCAGGCCGCCGATAACCTGATAGCCCTCTTCGCTCAAGAACATCCGGATATCACCCGGCGACATGACCGGCCTGAACCGCCGCGGCAGATAGACCGGGCCGCCGTCCATATCCGGCATCATCCGGTACTGGTAAGGCATGTAGCCCCAGCCGCCGAAAAACTGCGCCTGCGCCGGACCGGCGACAGCAAGAACTGCGATCGCTCCGGACAAGCCGCCAAGCAGCAGCTTAAGGGAGAGACTTCGCTTCAGATCGGACATTCATGCCTCCTTCGGGGGCTGGCGTTAGATCTGGCGGCGTGAGGAAAACGCGCCGCTTACTGAACGCGAGTTTGAATGGGCGATTGCGGCAAGGATTGGACCGCACCGAGTTATTTAAACGCCACTATGTAGCACTGGCTTTTGCAACTATGGCAGCGAAACGGTCAATATCATCGTTCTGGCTTACAAACGACGTCACCAGCCGCACAAAAACATCACCACTGCCAGGGCGTTCCGGCGGCGCCAGCCGCTCGGCCGACCACTCATAATAACGCGCGCCGACGGCCTTTAATGCCACATCGGCCCGGCGCGGCAGGACGACAAAAAGCTCGTTTGCCTCGACCGGCCAGGCGATTCTCACGGCTTCGATGCGCCCGAGCGCCCCGGCCAGACGCTGCGCGCAGGCATTGGAATGGCGCGCCAACTGCAGCCAGTGCCCGTCGTCGAGCCA
>JAQGJO010000441.1 GCA_028290595.1 Hyphomicrobiales bacterium
TGTTGAGCTTGGTATATTCGAGTCCCCACGGATCGGCGGCAGTGGCGTACTTCTTGACGAGTTCCGAATTCATTACGCAGGGAACGATCACGGCGAGATCGGGAATGGTCAGCTTGTCCTTGCGCAGGAAGTCGACGCGGATCGTCTGGTCATCGACGACGACGAACTGCTCGGGCTTTTCGAGCGAGCCGGCCTTCATCTGGAAGGTCGGGAATCCGCCGACGGTGACGGCGCGGTCGAACGACCATTTGACGTCCTTGGCGGTGACCGGAGTGCCGTCCTGGAACTTCGCGCCTTTGCGCAGCTTGAAGGTCGCCGACATGTCGCCGACGTTCATGTCCTCGGCGAGTTCGGGTTTGAATTTGTCGCGGTCGTAATAGGGAACGCCGCCCGGGCCGGCCTTCATCTCGTGGCTGATGAGGCGGTCGTAGCAGTTCCACGACACTTCATAGCCGGGCACGTTGGTGCCGACGCCGTGAATGTCGATGTTGTTAGGGCCGCTTTCGGAGACGACGAGCAGGGTTTCCTGGCGGCTCTGGGCTTTTGCCGGCGACCAGACCGCGGGTGCGGCGACACCGGTTGCAAGTGCGGTTGCTGCCGTTGACTTAAGGAAATCGCGTCTGTCCATGGATCGTGTTCCCTGCGTTCTGTCGCCATCATTGGCGAGGCGCTATTGCATGCTGTAAATAAATATTGCATACAAATATGAGAAATTGCATGCCTATACTTTTAGCTCGCGTGCACAAATTTGCGGTGTCTTTGGTCAGTGATTAAGCATTCGAATATGAGTCGACCGCAGGGAACCAGGCCGATGACTGACGGCAGAACCCGCACAGAGATACTCGCGGCTGAGGTCGCAGACGAAATCCTCGCTGGTGGATTTCCGCCGGGCATGCGGCTCGATGAGCAGATGCTGGCCGAGCGCTTCGCCGTATCGCGCACGCCCGTCCGCGAGGCGCTGCGTCAGCTCGTGGCCACCGGCCTGATCGAAATGCGTCCGCGCCGGGGTGCGTTCGTCGTCAGCATCACGGCTGACCTGTTGAACGAACTGTTTGTGGCCATGGGCGAGATCGAAGCGACTTGTGCCCGTCTTTCAGCGCTTTCCATGAATCCCATCGAGCGGCGGCGTTTGAAGGCGCAGCACGAGGCGATGGCGAAAATGGTGAGCGACAAGGCCCAGGACGACTACGTGGAAGCCAATCGCAATTTCCATCTGGCGATCTACGCCGGCGCGCATAATCCAACCTTGCAGGATATCGCCGTGTCGCTGCGCCGCCGGCTCGATCCGTTCCGGCGCGCGCAATTCCGGGTGCCGGATCGGCTGATTCAGTCGCATATCGAGCACGAGCGCGTGGTCAACGCCATTCTGGCCGGCGATTCGGTGCTGGCCCACGCGACGATGCTGGATCATGTGAATCTGGTCGAGGACGCGTTCGAGCAGATCAATGCCAGCCAGGCGCGGGTTGCGGTCTAGAGATTAGGTGGCCGGGAACCACCAGCGGGGCTATGACAGGGTGCATTTGGCGTGGCGGCGTTGGCCTCGTCCCGATACGGGCACGAAGCTTGCCTGTTCGAAGCGGTCACGGCAGCCTCGGGAAAACAATAACTTGTCAATAAGCGTCGCTCTCCACCACCTCACCAGCTACAAATACGACCGGCCGGTGTCGCTCGGTCCGCAAGTGATCAGGCTGCGGCCGGCTCCGCACAGCCGGACGAAAGTGGCGAGCTATTCGCTCAAGGTCGTGCCGGCCAATCATTTCATCAACTGGCAGCAGGACCCGCACGGCAATTGGCTGGCGCGCTTCGTGTTTCCCGAGAAGGCGCAAGAATTTTCCATCACCGTTGATCTGGTCGCCGAAATGGCGGTGATCAATCCATTCGATTTTTTCATCGAGCCTTACGCCGAGGAATTTCCATTCGCCTATACGGACGAATTGAAGGTCGAACTCGCAGCTTATCTCGAGACCGAGCCGGCAACGCCGCTGCTGACCCAGTTCATCAGCCAGCTTCCAAAGCAGTCTCAGAGGACGATCGATTTTGTGGTCAGTCTGAACGCGCGTTTGCAGCACGACATCGGCTACGTCATCCGCATGGAAGCAGGCGTTCAGGAACCGGAAGAGACGCTGTCGCTCGGCACAGGCTCATGCCGCGATTCGGCATGGCTGCTTGTGCAGATATTTCGGCAGCTCGGCCTCGCGGCCCGGTTCGTGTCGGGCTATCTCATTCAGTTGAAAGCCGACGTCGATCCGATCGACGGGCCGAAAGGCACGGATCGCGATTTTACCGATCTGCATGCCTGGGCCGAAGTTTATCTTCCCGGCGCAGGCTGGATCGGTCTCGATGCAACATCGGGGCTTCTGTGTGGCGAAGGCCATCTGCCGGTTTGCGCGACACCGCATTATCGATCGGCAGCGCCGATCACCGGCGTCGTTGAGCCGGCGAATGTCGAATTTAAATTCGAGATGCAGGTCGATCGCATTCGCGAGGCGCCGCGCGTCACGCTTCCGTTTTCGGAGAAAGCCTGGACGTCGCTCGACGCGCTGGGAGAGGCGGTCGATCGCGATCTTCTGGCGCAGGACGTGCGCTTGACCATGGGCGGCGAGCCGACCTTTGTTTCGGTCGACGATTTCGAAGCGCCGGAATGGAACATCGCGGCTGTCGGTCCGACCAAAAGGCAAAAAGCCGATGAGTTGATCCGCCGTCTGCGCGAGCGTTTCGCGCCGGGCGGCTTCCTGCATTACGGGCAGGGCAAATGGTATCCGGGCGAAAGCCTGCCGCGCTGGGCCTTCGCGCTTTACTGGCGCAAAGACGGCAAGCCGCTGTGGGGCGATGCGGAGCTGATTGCAAGCTTCGGCGACACGGCGAAGACCGCCGTCATCAAGAATGCCGAAGAGCTTGCCGAGGATCTCGCAGTGCGCCTCGGCGTCGAGCCTGAGTGCGTCGTGCCGGCCTATGAAGATACGGCGCATTGGCTGGTGCGCGAAGGCAATCTTCCGGTCAAC
Organism: Hyphomicrobiales bacterium; assembly: GCA_028290595.1. The sequence goes on from JAQGJO010000441.1 coordinate 3,003, forward strand.
GTCAATCCGGCTGATCCGAAAATCGAGGAGCCGGAAGAGCGCGCCCGCATGGTGCGCACGTTCGAGCGGGGCCTGTCGACGCCGACGGGTTTCGTACTGCCGGTGCAGCGCTGGAACGCGCAGGCGTCGCCGCGCTGGCGCAGCGAGCGCTGGTCGTTGCGGCGCGGCAAGCTGTTTCTGGCGCCCGGCGATTCGCCGATAGGTCTGCGCCTGCCGATGGGATCGTTGCCCTGGGTGCCGCCTGCGGCCTATCCCTATACCAACGAGCAGGACCCGTTGGAAGCGCGCGGGGAGTTGCCCGACCCATATCAAATGCAGCAGATGTATAGCGTCGCAAATGCCGGCGGCAGCGACCGGCAGACGGTGATCGAACAATCGGCGATCGATGGCGCCGTGCGAACCGCCCTGTCTGTCGAGGTGCGCGATGGCGTCTTGTGCGTGTTCATGCCGCCGCTGGAAAAATTCGACGATTATGTGGAACTGCTCGCGGCCATCGAGATGGCGGCGAAGGACAAGGGCACCAAGGTGCATATCGAAGGCTATGCGCCGCCCTTCGATCCGCGGATCAATGTCATCAAGGTGACGCCGGACCCGGGTGTCATCGAAGTCAATATCCATCCGGCCGCATCGTGGCGTGCGGCCGTCGAGACGACGACGCAGCTTTATGAGGAAGCACGCTTGACGCGGCTTGGCGCCGACAAGTTTATGACCGATGGCCGTCATACCGGAACCGGCGGCGGCAACCATGTCGTGTTCGGCGGTTCGACGCCGGCGGATTCGCCGTTTCTGCGGCGGCCGGATCTGTTGCGCAGTCTTGTGCTCTATTGGCAGCGCCATCCGGCGATGTCCTATCTGTTCTCCGGGCTGTTCATCGGGCCGACCAGCCAATCGCCGCGCGTCGACGAAGCGCGGCACGATTCGCTCTACTAACTTGAAATCGCCCTCGCCAATACGCCGAGGCCGGGGCAGGGCACGTTTCCGATCTGGCTGGTGGATCGCCTCTACCGCAATCTTCTGGTCGATACGAGCGGCAATACCCATCGCGCCGAGATCTGCATCGACAAGCTGTATTCGCCCGACAGTCCGACGGGACGTCTCGGCCTGGTCGAATTCCGCTCGTTCGAAATGCCGCCGGACGCGCGCATGAGCCTGGCGCAGCAGTTGCTGCTGCGTGCGCTCATCGCCTGGTTCTGGCGCGAGCCGCAGCACGGCGGTTTCGTGCGCTGGGGGACGGCGCTGCACGACCGTTTCATGCTGCCACATTTCGTCTGGGAGGATTTTCTCGGCGTGCTCGAAGATCTGCGCCGCGTCGGCTATGATTTTTCTACCGAATGGTTTGTCGCCCAGCGCGAGTTCCGTTTCCCGGTGTATGGCCAGGTTGAACATGGCGGAGTCACCATGGAAGTCAGGCAGGCGCTGGAACCCTGGCATGTGCTGGGCGAGGAGGGGGCGGCAGGCGGCACTGTGCGCTTCGTCGATTCCTCGGTCGAGCGGTTGCAGGTCAAGGTCAACGGTTTCGTTCCCGGCCGTCACGTCATCGCCTGCAACGGCCGCCAGATGCCGATCGCGCCGACCGGCGCTTCGGGCGAGGGCGTGGCGGGCGTGCGTTTCAAAGCGTGGCAGCCGTCGTCCGGCATGCATCCGACCATCGGTGTCCATGCACCGCTGACATTTGATATCATCGATCTCTGGAACGGGCGGTCGCTGGGCGGCTGCGTTTATCATGTGGCGCATCCGGGCGGGCGGAGCTACGACACGTTTCCGGTCAATTCCTATGAGGCCGAGGCGCGGCGTCTGGCGCGCTTTCAGGATCATGGGCATACGCCGGGCAAGATCGAGTTTCCGCGCGAAGAGCCGGGTGGAGAATTTCCGCTGACATTGGATCTGCGGAGGAAAATTGGTTGACGAACTTATGTCCGATGTCCGGATAGCCACGCCGCCACGCCGCAGCGAAGCGTGGACGCAGAATTACGCGCCGCTGCCGGGCATACCCGATGAGTTCATCGGGCCGGACGGCGCGCCGCGCCAACACTGGCGCCGGTTTCTCGATGCCCTGGCGCATTTCGATCAGGACGACCTCAATCAGCGCTTTGCGACGGCCGAGCGGCGCATGCGCGACATCGGCGTGTCGTATCGCGCCTATGGCGAGACCAAAGAGAGTTCGTGGCCGCTCAGCGGCCTGCCCTTGCTGATCTCCGATACGGAATGGCGCGATATTTCCGCCGGCATCGTTCAGCGCGCCGGTCTGCTGGAGCGCGTTCTCGGCGATCTTTATGGCGACGGGCGTCTCGTCAGCGATGGTGTGTTGCCGGCTGCCGCGGTTGCCGGTTCGCCGGAATTCTTGCGGCCTCTGCGGGGCGCCAAGCCGTTCGGCGGCCGCTGGCTGCAGTTCTACGCCGCCGATATCGGCCGTGGGCCTGACGGCCGCTGGTGGGTGCTTGGCGATCGCGCGCAGGCGCCGTCAGGCTCGGGCTATGCGCTGGAAAACCGGCTGGTGACGTCGCAGGCGTTTCCAGGTCTCTATCGCGATATGAACGTGCAGCGTCTGGCGCCTTTCTTTCGCGAATTTCGCGACGGGCTGGCGCGCTCAGGTGAACGCGCCGAGCCGCGCATCTGCCTGCTGACGCCTGGTCCATGGAGCCAGACCTATTTCGAGCAGGCCTATCTTGCGCGCTATCTCGGACTGCTGCTGGTGGAAGGCGGCGATCTGGTCGCTGCTGAAAACAAGATCCATGTGCGCACGATCGCCGGGCTGAAGCGCGCCGACGTGATCTGGCGGCGCATCGATTCGGAATGGTGCGATCCGCTGGAGCTCAATTCCGCGTCGCGGCTTGGCGTGCCGGGCATGCTGGAAGCGATCCGCAGCGGCAAGGTGACGGTCGCCAATATGCCCGGCGCCGGCCTGCTCGAAGCGCGCGCGCTGCTGGCTTTCATGCCGTCGCTGGCGCGCCATGTACTGGGCGAGGATTTGTTGCTGCCCAATATCGCCACATGGTGGTGCGGGCAGGAAACGCAGCGCCGCGAGGTGCTCGCGGACCTCGACAATATGGCGGTGTCCGGCGCGTTCTCGAATCAATTGCCGGGATTTGACGGCCAATATACGGCGCTGGCGGCGGAACGTTCGCAGGCGGAGCGCGACAAGCTCGTCAAGGCAATCGAAACGCGCGGCATGGATTATGTCGGCCAGGAAGTCGTGCGGCTTTCGACGACACCGGCCTGGGACAATGGGCAGTTGGCGCCGCGTCCCTTCGTGCTGCGCATCTTCGCCGCAGCGACGCCGGACGGATGGAAAGTCATGCCCGGCGGTTTTTGCCGCATTTCGGACCAGCCGGATGCGCGCGCCGTTACGATGAGCGGCGGCGTGCAATCTGCGGACGTCTGGGTACTGTCCGACAAGCCGGTCGCGATGGACACGCTTCTGCCGTCAAGCGATCGCGCCACCATCGTGCGGCTGCTCGGCAATCTTCCGAGCCGCGCGGCTGACAATCTTTTCTGGTTTGGCCGCTATCTCGAAAGAGTGGAAGCCATCCTGCGCATCATACGCAGTCTCAGCAATCGTTTTATGGACCCTGATGCGCAGGACAAAGAGGAGTTGCGGCCGATCGACAGGCTGCAACGGCTGCTGGTGTCATGGGAAGCGGTTCCGCCCAAGGCCGTCAAGCGTTCGCCTGGAAGTGTGGTTCGCGCGGCCTTGCAGGATGAAGACAGCTACGGGTCGGCCCTGTCCAATACGATTGCGGCGCGCAGGGCTGCCTCGTCCATCCGCGAACGTCTGTCGCAGGATGTGTCGCAACTGCTGGGGCGGCTCGAAGAGCAGCTTCGCATATCCGTGCAGGACAATGCCTCGGAAGCTCAGATGCTGGAGCGGATAGAGCAAGCTCTGCATGTGATCGCCGCGATTTCCGGGCTCATCAACGAGAATGTCAATCGCGTCGCGGGCTGGAGCTTTCTTGATATGGGGCGGCGCATGGAACGCGGCATCAACACGATACGCGCCATCCAGATATTTGCGGAAAACGACGCGAGCATCGAACTGCTCGACGTTCTGCTCGATCTTATCGATTCGCAGATCACCTATCGATCGCGCTATC
>JAQGJO010000455.1 GCA_028290595.1 Hyphomicrobiales bacterium
CGTCGCATGCGCTGGCCTCCATGTGGCGCGAGGCCGAAATTCGCATTGTCGAAGGCGCCGGCCACTCGCTGTACGATCCCGGTGTGCGCGACGCCGTGATGAAGGCGATCGCGGACATGGCCTCTCAAATTACCCGATAAGGACCGCCAAAGATGCCGCTGGCCGGAAAAGGAATGTTGCTGACGTCGATGGACATCGCTTTAGCGGACGAGGCCGAATTCAATCGCTGGTACGACCGCGAGCATCTGGAAGAGCGCGTCGCGATTCCCGGTTTCCTCGAGGCGCGGCGCTATGTCGCGCATCAGGGTTCGCCGAAATATCTCAGCCTGTATTCCACGGAAACCTTCGAAGTGCTCGACAGCCCGGCCTATCGCGCGGCGCTGGGCAACCAGACCGCCTGGTCGAAAGCTAACATCGCGCGCTTCAAGAACATGATTCGCGGCGTGGCGCGCATCACCATCAGCCGCGGCCAGGGCCGGGGAGCTGTGCTGGGCATCATCCGGCTGCGGCCTGCCGGCGACAAGGACGCGCTTCGCACCGCCTTGCAGGACCAGCTCGATCCGCAAAAGCTCGACGGCATCATCTCGATGCATCTGATCGAGAACGATGCGGCGCTGTCCAAACCCCTCACCGACGATGCATCGGCGGCCGATCCCGGCGCTGGCGACTGGTTTGTGCTGATCGACGCCACGCATGTCGATGCCGTGTCCGCGGCGGCGGCACGCTTCACAGACGATCCCGCGTTCAAGCCGCTGGTGGTCTCGAACGGCGTCTACAAACTGATGTGGGACTTGGCGAAGAGCGACATTGCCGGCGCTTGAATTCCGGCCTTAACGACTTTGGGGGCCGCGGTAGAAAGGTGTGTATTTATACACTTGATCTACTCCTACATAGTGTGTATAAATACGCATGAATTCTCGGGATGTCATCAAAGCTTTGAAGGCAGATGGCTGGAAGCAAGTCGCCCAGAAGGGTAGCCACGTGCAGTTTAAGCATCCGACCAAAAAGGGCCGTGTGACGGTCCCGCATCCGAAGAAAGACGTCCCGATCGGCACGCTTAGGAGCGTCGAAGCGCAAGCGGATCTCAAGCTGAAATGAGAATTCAGAAATGAAATGGAGCCAAAGCGGCTCACTCTGCGGGAGAATCCTAATGCGACAATACATCGCCCTGATCCATAAGGAAGCTGACAGTGACTACGGCGTTTCGTTTCCTGACCTTCCAGGCGTCATTACCGCCGGCAGCGACTTGGACGAAGCCCGGCAGATGGCGACTGAAGCTTTGGCTTTTCATCTTGAAGGTTTGGCCAAGGATGGTGAGCCTGTACCCGCCCCCTCCTCTCTCGAGGAGATTATGTCCTCGAAAGAAAACAGGGACGGGGTGGCTGTGCTGATTGCAGCGCCCGACGCGGAAATCAAGAGTGTTCGCATCAATGTGACGATGCCTGCGGATGTACTCGATCAAATTGATCGATACGCCGAACGCGAGGGATTCACCCGATCCGGCTTTCTTGCGCAAGCTGCCAAAAAAGCTATGGCGGCATGAACAGCCATTGTCTGAGCGATTAAAGCTGAAGCACGGTTCGTCAATTTCGACCTGCGCTAGTCCCTCGCTCACGCGATGTCGCACCTGCGCTGCACATGCTGCACCGCGAAAGAAATCCGGGATGACATTAACGTTATGGCTCGCCGGCCCACGAAAGCTGGAGATGAGACAAATTTGCCTTTGTGCATGCTCTGGAATGCCTCTAATAAGGTAAGCCTATGATGCAATTCAAAAACCACAAGAACGCTACTTAAGCGTTCGCAGGCAAAGATAAGGCCGCGCCGCCTTGAACCGCGCGGACAAGGTAGGAATGAAACCGACTGATATTTCGGCGCCGGACTACTTTCACAAAGTGGTCGACTGCCAGTGGGCCTGTCCTGCGCATACGCCCGTTCCCGAATACATCCGGTTGATCGCGGAAGGCCGCTATAGCGACGCCTACATGATCAATTGGCGGTCGAACGTGTTTCCGGGAATCCTCGGCCGCACCTGCGATCGCCCGTGCGAGCCCGCCTGCCGCCGCGGCCGCGTCGAGGAAACCCCGGTCGCGATCTGCCGGCTGAAGCGCGTCGCCGCTGATTTCAAGGATGACGTCAAGGACCGCATGCCGCGGCTGGCGGCGAAGAACGGCAAGCGCATCGCCATCGTCGGCGGCGGTCCGGCCTCGCTCACCGTCGCGCGCGACCTGGCACCGCTCGGCTACCACAGCACCGTGTTCGATTCCGACCCGAAGGCGGGCGGCATGATGCGGACGCAGATTCCGAAATTCCGGCTGCCGGATTCGGTGATCGACGAGGAGACCGACTACATCCTCGACCTCGGCATCGACTTCAGGGGCGGCACGCGCATCGACAGTCTGAAGAAGCTGCTCGGCGAGAATTTCGACGCGGTGTTCGTCGGCTCCGGCGCGCCGCGCGGCCGCGAGCTGGAAATTCCCGGCCGCAAGGAAGCCGCCAAAAATATTCACATCGGCATCGACTGGCTCTCCAGCGTGTCGTTCGAGCATGTCAGCAAGATCGGCAAGCGGGTGATTGTGCTGGGCGGCGGCAATACCGCGATGGATTGCTGCCGCACCGCGCGCCGCCTCGGCGGCGAGGACGTCAAGGTGATCGTGCGTTCCGGCTTCGAGGAGATGAAGGCGTCTCCCTGGGAGAAAGAGGACGCGCTGCACGAGGACATTCCGATCCTCAATTTCCTGGTGCCGGTCGCCTTCACCCACGACAACGGCAAGCTCACCGGCGTCACCTTCCAGAAGGTAAAGGCCGAGTACGACGACAAGGGCAAGCGCAACCTGGTGCCCTCGGGCGAGCCGGACCAGACCATCGAATGCGACGATGTGCTGGTGGCGGTCGGCCAGGAAAATGCGTTTCCCTGGATCGAGCGCGATTGCGGTGTCGAATTCGACAAATGGAACATGCCCAAGGTCGATCCCAAAACCTTCGGCTCGACTAATCCAAAGGTGTTCTTCGGCGGCGACGCCGCGTTCGGCCCCAAGAACATCATCTGGGCGGTGGCGCATGGCCACGATGCCGCATTGTCGATCCACAAGCTCTTGTCCGGCGAGGACATCACCGAGCGTCCGCTGCCCGAAGTACACATCTCGTCGCAGAAGATGGGCATCCACGAGTGGAGCTACGACAACGACGTCTCCAGCGACAAGCGCTACAAGGTGCCGCATCGCGACAAGGTGATCGCGCTAAAGGACATCCGCGCCGAAGTCGAACTCGGCTATGACGTCAAGCTCGCGCTCGGCGAGGCGCAGCGCTGCCTGAACTGCGACATCCAGACGGTGTTTGCCGCGCCCTTGTGCATCGAGTGCGATGCCTGCGTCGACATCTGTCCGATGGACTGCATCACCTTCACCGAGAATGGCGAGGAAGAGGATTTGCGGGCGCGGCTGAAGGCGCCCTCGCCGCATCTCGACCAGGACCTCTATGTCGCCGACGGCCTCAAGACCGGTCGCGTCATGGTAAAGGACGAGGACGTCTGCCTGCATTGCGGGTTGTGCGCCGAACGGTGTCCCACCGGCGCCTGGGACATGCAGAAATATCTCATCGACATGACTCAAGCGGGTACATCATGCCAGTCCAAAGCCCGATCAGCAGCGTAAACGACTTCGTCGTTCGCTTCGCCAACGTCAACGGTTCCGGTTCGGCCAGCGCCAACGAAATGTTCGCGCGCTCGATCCTGCGCCACGGCGTGCCGGTGAGCCCACGCAACGTCTTCCCCTCCAACATCCAGGGCCTGCCGACCTGGTACGAGGTGCGGGT
>JAQGJO010000467.1 GCA_028290595.1 Hyphomicrobiales bacterium
CATGTCGTTTCGGCCGCCGCCCGTTCGTCTTGTCAGCAGGGCGTGATCATGCGTCCGTAAACTGAAAGGAAATCTCATGCGTTTCATGATGTTGATGATCCCCAAGGGATATGAAACCGCCGCTCCGGGCACCGTACCCAGCGCCAAAGCCGTCGAAGCGATGATGAAATACAACAAGCAGCTTCAGGACGCCGGCATCCTGCTGGCGCTCGACGGCCTGCGTCCGCCTTCGGAGGGCGCGCGCGTCTCGTTTACGCGGGGAAAGCCGACTGTCATTGATGGCCCCTTCGCCGAAGCCAAGGAAGTGCTCGGCGGCTATTGGATAATCCAGGTGGCCTCGCGTGAGGAAGCCATCGAATGGGCCAAACGCTGCCCCGGCGGTGACAATGAAACGATCGAGATTCGCCAAGTGCAGGAAATGTCGGATTTTCCCGAGGACGTGCAGCGCGCCGCCAGCGGCTTCGATGCGCTGAAAGGCTGATCACTGCAAAAAAGTTGCAAACCCATGTCGAACTGGCCCGGGTCCGTTCGTTGAGATGATAACGCGGCAATTCTGCCGCGCCCCCGCAGAGGAAAATGCCATGCGTTTCATGTACCTGGTCAAGTCTGCCCATAACGGTCCGCCGCCGCAGCGGCTGATGGAGGAAATGAACAAGCTAGCCGATCGTGAGATCAAGGCGGGCCGCATGGTCGATTCAGGCGGCCTGATGCCGATCCAGATGGACGGCGCGCGCGTGCGCCTGACCGCCGGCAAGCTCGATGTCATGGACGGCCCGTTCGCCGAATCCAAGGAAGTCATCGGCGGTTATGCGATCTTCGATTATCCCACCCGCGATGAAGCGATCGCCGGCGCCGTGGAATTCATGGAGCTACACCAGAAGTACGGCGAGGGCTGGGAAGGCGAGTGCGAGATGCGCCAGATGATGACGATGATCCAGGACGGCCAATTGGATCAGACTTGCGAACTCATTCCCGCGGGTCATAATCCGGCTCGTTGAGCGACACAGAGACCCACCGCGCCATCCTCGCCATTTGGCGAATAGAGCAAGCCCGGCTCATCGCCGTGCTGGCGCGGATGACGCGCGACGTAGGTCTGGCCGAAGATCTGGCGCAGGAGACGCTTGTCACCGCGCTGGAACGCTGGCCCCAAACCGGCGTGCCGGAAAATCCCGGCGCCTGGCTCATGGCCTCCGCCAAGAACCGCGCCATCGACCATCTCCGCCGCACTAAAATGCTCGGCCGCAAGCATGCCGAGATCGCCCAGGAGCTGGAGACCGAGCAGTCCGCCATGCCCGACTACGATGCGGCGATGGATGACGATATCGGTGACGATCTGCTACGGCTGATCTTCACCGCCTGTCACCCGCTGCTGTCGCGCGAAGCCCGCGCGGCGATGACCTTGCGAATGATCGGCGGCCTGACGACCGAGGAGATCGCCCGCGCCTTTCTCTCGACCGAGACGACCATCGGGCAGCGCATCGTGCGCGCCAAGCGCACCTTGTCGGACTCGGGCCTCGCCTATGAGACGCCGCGCGGGCCGGAGCTGGCGCAGCGTCTCGCTTCGGTTCTGGAAGTGATCTATCTCATCTTCAACGAAGGCTATGCCGCAACCGCGGGCGAAGACTGGATGCGCCCGCAATTGTGCGAGGAAGCGCTGCGGCTGGGGCGCATTCTCGCAACCCTGGCGCCGCTCGAGCCGGAGGTGCACGGCCTTGTCGGCCTGATGGAACTGCATGCCTCTCGCGCTGCCGCGCGGACCAATGCGGCAGGCGAGCCGATCTTACTACTAGAACAGAACCGCGCCCGCTGGGACCGCCTGCTGATCCAGCGCGGACTTGCCGCGCTCGCACGCGCCGAAGCGCTCAGCCCCGAGCGCGGCGTATTCACCTTGCAGGCGGCGATGGTTGCCTGTCATGCCCGCGCGGCAACTGCTGCTGCGACCGACTGGAAACGGATCGCCAGGCTCTATGCCGAACTGGCGTTGCTGACGCCCTCGCCTGTCGTCGAACTCAATCGCGCTGTCGCAGTGGCGATGGCGGACGGGCCGCAGGCGGGGCTCGATATCGTCGATCGGCTGGCCGACGAGCCGACCTTGAAGCGCTATCATCTCCTGCACAGCGTGCGCGGCGACTTTCTCTTCAAACTCGACCGGCACGAGGAAGCCCGCGGCGAGTTCGAACGCGCCGCCTCACTGGCGACCAACCAACGCGAGCGCGACCTGATGCTGAAACGCGCGCGGGAAACCGCCAGCCGTTAAGCCCTGTCTTAGGCCATTCTCCTGATATCAATTCAGATCAGCTACTTACGGGCGGCGCAGACTCGTTTGACATATAATAATATATTGGTTATATAACCAATACGTTATTTAATGGTAGACACCCAATGCAGACACTCGATCATTCCTTCGCCGCCCTCGCCGACCCCACCCGCCGGGCGATCCTCGCCCGCCTCGCGCTGGGTGAAACCACGGTGATGGAACTCGCCAAGCCGTTCGAGATGACGCAACCGGCCATCTCGCGGCACCTGAAAGTGCTGGAGGGCGCCGGGCTGATTATCCGCCGCGTCGAGGGCACCAAACGCCCCTGCCGGCT
>JAQGJO010000316.1 GCA_028290595.1 Hyphomicrobiales bacterium
TCTTTGAATCCTGACTTGGAACTTTGATAAGAAAAACAAATCGATCCATTTCGCACTGCAAAAACTTTTATGCTGCCATGCAAACAAAGCAATTGTCCCTGGCATCTGGTATACGTAGATTGTCCCCAGATGAGTTGGCGCGCTGGTTCAGCGCCTGCAGAAAGGGATTTTCATGTCCAAGACCGCTTCGATCACCCTCGCCCCGTCCAGCACGCTTTTCGGCCGCCTGATGGCCTCCGTCGATCGGCTGCTGATGTCCAGCGCGCGCATTGCCATCAAGAATGGCGACCTTCCGCATTTCGGCCTGTAAGGCCTGTAGCTACGGCCGGTTCAGCGTCGGAATTCCTGCGCTTCGGCTTCGTGTTTCCTCCCAAACTTGGCCCCGGTTTTCCGGGGCCATTTTTTTGATATTTTACGCCGACGGTTTTGCCTTTGCGCGAACTCTGCGACATTTGCGCACGCTCAGGGTTTTGAAGTTGCTGTCTGGCATATCGCATACCAAAATGTAGTTCGGTAACGCTCGATCATAAAACAGAAGCGTGCCGCGGAGGAAACGAACATGACGGACGCAGTTCATGGAGCGGCGCCAACAGCCGCGCGTGTGAGCGATGCTTATCGCTGGACGCAATTGGCCATCGGTGTGGGCGCGATGGTGATGATCGCCAACTATCAATATGGCTGGACGTTCTTCGTCCCCGATATCCAGAAGAAATTCGGCTGGGACCGCGCCTCGATCCAGTGGGCCTTTACCCTGTTCGTGCTGTTCGAGACATGGCTGGTGCCGATTGAGGGCTGGTTCGTCGATAAATACGGCCCGCGGCTGGTGGTGCTGATCGGCGGCATTCTGTGCGGCATCGGCTGGGCGATCAACGCACAGGCCGAAACGCTGAACGGCTACTATCTCGGCATGATCGTGGCGGGCATCGGCGCCGGCGGCGTCTACGGCACCTGCGTCGGCAACGCGCTGAAATGGTTTCCCGACAAGCGCGGCCTCGCCGCGGGCATCACCGCCGCCGGTTTTGGCGCGGGCTCCGCGCTCACGGTTGCGCCGATCCAGGCCATGATCAAGGATTCCGGCTTCCAGACCACATTCCTGTACTTCGGTCTCGGCCAGGGCCTGATCATCATCATCCTCGCCTTCTTCCTGTTTCCGCCGAAGGCCGGACAGGTGCCCGCGGTGACGCAGAACGCCAACGTGATCCAGACCCGTCGCAACTACAGTCCGACCGAAGTGATCCGCCACCCGATCTTCTGGCTGATGTACTTCATGTTCGTCATCGTCGGCGCCGGCGGATTGATGATCACCGCCAACCTGAAGCCGATCGCCTCCGACTGGAAGATCGACAACGTTCCGGTGACGCTGATGGCCATGACCATGACCGCGGTGACATTTGCCGCGACCATCGATCGCGTGCTCAATGGCCTGACTCGTCCGTTCTTCGGATGGATATCGGATATGATAGGCCGCGAGAACACCATGTTCATCGCCTTCGGCATGGAGGGCCTTGGTATCTACGCGCTCTATGTGTGGGGTCACGATCCCGTATGGTTCGTGTTGCTGTCGGGCTTCGTGTTCTTTGCTTGGGGTGAGATCTACTCTCTCTTCCCCTCGACCTGCACCGACACGTTCGGCTCGAAATTCGCAACCACCAACGCCGGACTGCTCTACACCGCGAAAGGCACGGCCGCTCTGCTGGTCCCGGTCGCGAACTACATGCAGCAATCGTCGAACAGCTGGGACAACGTGTTCCTGATCGCCGCCGGCGCCAACATCCTGGCGTCGTTGCTCGCGCTGTTCGTGCTCAAGCCGTGGCGACGGTCGGTCGTCAGCAAGGCCCTGGCCGTCTAACGATCCGTTCGCCTCTATCAAAGCGCCCGGCCGAAAGGTCGGGCGCTTTTTTGCGTGCGCTCGACGGAGGCCGACGTCGTCAGACAAATCAGATATGGAATGAGGGGGCGACCTACGCTAATGGCGCCTCGTGTCAACGACGGCGCGTCATACCGCATCGCACCATAACCACGCCCAAGATGGGCTTGCATCTTGGAATATAATATACCAGTCTGCGACCCAGCGACGCTTGCGGCAATAAGTCACAACCTTGCGACACCAAGTCGCAAAAAAGAAGCGCGCCTCGGGAGACGTCTCATGATTTCACAAACTGACGCAGCCACCCCCACCACGCCAGGCAGCTTTCGCTGGATCCAGCTGGTCATGGGCATCATCTGCATGGCGATGATCGCCAACCTGCAATATGGCTGGACCCTGTTCGTCGATCCGATCGACGCCAAGTATCACTGGGGCCGTCCCGCGATCCAGCTCGCCTTCACTCTGTTTGTCGTCATCGAAACCTGGCTGGTACCGGTCGAAGCCTGGTTCGTCGATAAATATGGCCCGCGCATGGTGATCATGTTCGGCGGCGTGATGATCACGCTGGCCTGGATCCTGAACTCCTACGCCGACTCCCTGGTCCTGCTCTACGCCGGCGCGATCGTCGGCGGCATCGGCGCCGGCTCGGTCTACGGCACCTGTGTCGGCAACGCCCTGAAATGGTTTCCGGACCGGCGCGGTCTCGCTGCCGGTGCCACCGCCGCAGGCTTTGGTGCGGGCGCAGCGATCACCGTGGTGCCGATTGCCAACATGATCGCCGAGAGCGGCTACCAGCACGCCTTCTTCACCTTCGGCATCGGCCAGGGCATCGTGGTCTTCATCCTCGCCATCTTCATGCGCAAGCCGCTGCACGCCATGCCCGCGAAGAAAAAGCAACTCCACCTGCCCCAGACCAAGGTGGATTTCACCCCGCCGCAGGTGCTGCGCACCCCGATCTTCTGGGTGATGTATCTGGTGTTCGTGATGGTCGCCGCGGGCGGCCTGATGACGGCGGCGCAGATCGCGCCGATCGCCAAGGACTTCAAGATCGACGGCGTGCCGGT
>JAQGJO010000486.1 GCA_028290595.1 Hyphomicrobiales bacterium
CGGGCTTGGGCGCAAGGTCGATGGCGCCGACGATGCCGATGGTGCGGATGTCGACGACATTCGGCAGGCCTTTCAGCGAATGCACCGCATCGGCCCATTTGCCTTCGAGCCGTTTGGCGTTGCCGAACAGATCTTCCTTCTCATAGACATCGAGCGTCGCAAGGCCGGCCGCACAGGCGAGCGGATGCGCCGAATAGGTGTAGCCGTGGAACAGTTCCACCGCGTGGTCGGGGCCTTTCATAAAGGCATCGTAGATGCCCTTGCGCACGATCACGCCGCCCATCGGCACCGCGCCGGAGGTGACGCCCTTGGCGAAGCAGATCATGTCGGGCACGACGCCATAGCGCTCGGCGGCGAAGGCATGGCTGAGGCGGCCGAAGCCAGTGATGACTTCGTCGAAGATCAGCAGGATGCCGTATTTGTCGCAGATCTGCCGCAGCTTCTGCAGATAGCCCTTGGGCGCGGCCAGCACGCCGGTGGAGCCGGCCATGGGCTCGACGATGACGGCGGCGATGGTCGAGGCATCGTGCAAGCCGACGATGTTTTCCAGATCGTCGGCGAGATGCGCGCCCCATTCCGGCTCGCCGCGCGAGAACGCCTGCTCGGCGCGATTGTAGGTCGCCGGCAGATGATCGACAGCGGGCAATGCCGAGCCGAACATCTTGCGGTTGGGCACCATGCCGCCGACCGCGATGCCGCCGAAGCCGACGCCGTGATAGCCGCGCACGCGGCCGATGAGACGCTGGCGGGCGCCCTGCCCGGTCACGTTATGATAAGCGATGGCGATCTTGAGCGCCGTGTCGACGGCTTCCGATCCGGAATTGGTGAAGAAGACATGATCGAGATCACCTGGCGCCAGAGCCGCGACTCTGGTGGCGAGCTGGAACGCCTTGGGGTTGCCGACCTGGAACGGCGGCGAGAAATCCATCTCGGCGGCTTGGTCCTGGATCGCCTTGACGATCGGGTCGCGGCTATGGCCAGCGTTGACGCACCACAGGCCCGCGGCGCCGTCGATGAGCTTGCGGCCCTCCGCCGACCAGTAGTGCATGTCCTTGGCGCGCACGAGCATGCGCGGGGCTTTCTTGAAGGATCGGTTGGCCGTGAACGGCATCCAGAAGGCTTCGAGATCGTTGGGTACGGTTGCGACAGTCATGGCTGCTCCCTCCATTTGAGCCGCTCGTGTAGCACGGCCTGCCTGCGAAATGAACGCCTGCCTGTGTTGCATATGGCGCTCTTGACCTTGCGATGTCAGGGTTCTCCAGATTAGACGGCTCGCGCCATTGACGTGCGATGATGGCGATGACAAAGCACCCGCAGTGATCCCAGGCGTGGGCAGAAATTGATGATTGGGCGCAGACCCATCATCACAGGGAGACGAACATGGCATTGCGGCTTCGCCACATTTCAATCGCTTTCGCGGCTGCCTGCGCCGCCACGGCTGCCGGTGCGCAATCGCCGGAAACATTCTATGCCGGGCGCCAGGTGCCGCTCGTCATCAGTTTTGCCCCAGGCGGCCTCAACGATCTCGCCGGCCGCGCCACGGCGCGCCATCTCGGCCGTTTCATTCCCGGCAATCCCACCATCGTGCCGCAGAACATGCCGGGCGCTGGCGGGCTTGCCGCGGCGAATTACCTGTTCAATGTCGCGGCGCACGATGGATCGGTGATCGGACAGCTCGACCGCAGCGTCGCACAGAACGCCATCCGCGGTGCTTCGACCGCACGTTTCGATCCGTTGAAATTCACCTGGATCGGCTCGCTGTCGAGCTATGGCAACGATGCCTATCTGCTGCTGGTGCGTGCTAATCACGAGGCCCGCAACGCCGGCGACCTGCTAGGCGACACCACGATCAAGACACGGCTTGGCGCGGTCTCGGGCGGCTCCAACATGTTCATCTCGCTGATCGCCAAGAGTGTGCTCGGCCTCAAAGTCGATGTCATCACCGGCTATCCCGGCGGCAAGGGCATCTGGATCGCGTTGCAGAACGGCGAACTCGACGGCCAGGCGATGAGCCTGTCTTCAGTGAAGGCGGAACAGCCGGCGATGTGGCGCGACAAGCAGGTGCGCCCGCTCGTGCAGTTCGGCCGCGAGACGCGGCTTGCCGAACTGGCCGACGTGCCGACCGCGCGCGAGCTTGCCGGCGACGATCCGGCCAAGCGCGCGCTGATCGACTTCGCCGAACTGCCGTTTCGCGCCTCGCTGCCCTATGTGGCGCCGCCGGGCGTACCGGAAGATCGCGCCGCGGCCCTGCGCAAAGCGTTCATGGCAATGGCGCGCGACCCGGCCTTCATCGAGGACGCCAACAAGCTCAGCATCGAACTATCGCCGATCAGCGGCGAAGACATCGTCGCTCTGCTGCAACGCTCGTCGTCGATCCCGCCGGATCTGATCGCAAGATACAACGCGATTGTCGAGCCGAAGAATTAGATCAAGCCAAGTGGCAACAAAATCCCGGAAGCCCTCATCCTGAGGAGCGCCTGAAAGGCGCGTCTCGAAGGACGGGGGCGTCATGCTGCAACCTCTCAACGTCATGGCCGAGCTTGACCCGGCCATCCCCGTGATGACGTTGCCGCATCTTTCAGAAAAGCTCCATCGCTCAGGTCTTTCTTTCATCGTAACGCGCACCACGGCGTGGATGCCCGGCACAAGGCCGAGCATGACGGAGAGGTGGTTGCATGACGCCCCCGTCCTTCGAGACGCAACGCAAGCGTTGCTCCTCAGGATGAGGGCTTCTGGGAGCTTAACGCCACCTGCTAAATGAGAAAATAAGCGAAGGGTGTCACCCTTCGCTGACCGCCTCGGCCTCGACCTCGATGAGAAACTTCGGATTGGCGAGCGCGGAAATGATCAGCAACGTACTCGCCGGCGCGTGATCGCCGAGCTTCTTCGTGCGGACTTCGCGCACCTTGGCGAGGTGATCCGGATTGATGGTGTAGGTGACGATCTTCACCAGGTCGGTCTTCTTCATGCCGGCGGCTTCGATCAGCGCCAGAATATTGTCGAACACCTGTTCGGTCTGCGCCTCGATGCCTTCGCAGATCGTGCCGTCGAGGCGCATGCCGACCTGACCGGACATGATCAGACGCCGCGCATTGGCTGCAACCGTCACGCCATGGGAGAAGTTCGACGAGGGCTTGGCCACCGTCGGCGGATTGAAAAATTTCGGCATCTTGTTTTCCTTTTGATGAAGGACGCATTCAATCACGGCGCGGCTTTGCAGCCTAGCGCCGCGATGTAACGCTTATTTCGCATCATTGCTATGAACGGCCTGCTTCGTGCGAGCGATGATATCGGGCGGCGACGCGTAAACCTTGCGCACGATCTCCTCCACGTCGGCGCCCGGCACGGCGTCGATATCGAGTTTCATTTTGGCCGCCTCGGCCTTGAGCTCGGGGTCGACCATCGTATCGGCGAAAGCCTTGCGCAGGGCGGCGACGCGCGGTGCGGGAACTTCCGGCGCCAGCACATAAGGCCGGCCGAACCGCGACTGGCTGAACAGCAACGCAAGCATCGCCCTCTGGTCGTCGGTCTTGGCAAAGGTCGCAGCGAGCGGAATCCCCTTGGCGTTGAGTTCTGGATAGCCGATGGCGTGGGTCTGCACGATGACCTTGACCTTCCCGGTGTCGAACCAGCCCTGCTGCGTCACAGCGATCGATGGCCAGGCAAGACCCCAGGCGCCCTGCGCCTCGCCCTTTTCGATGGCGAGCGAGATTTCGCGGCTGCCGGGATAGCCGAGCACGATCTTGAATTTCGATCCGAGCACGGCGTTCAGAACGGCGGGATAATCCGACGTCGAGCTCGAACCGGAGGCGCCGACGATGAGTTCGTTCTTCAACACGTCGTCGAAGGTCTGCACGTTCGAATCCGACCGCGCGATGCAGATGTAGACATCGTCGTTGGCGCTGCCGAGATAGTGAAACTTGCTTGGGTCGTGCTTGACCGGCGTCAGGCCGAGCAAGGGTTCAAGGATGACGCCCGACTGGAAGGCGCCGATCACGGTGCCGTCCTTCGGCGAAATATTGTAGAGGCTGTTGGCGGCGACATTGCCGCCGGCGCCGGGCATGTTGGAGACGATGACATTGGGATTGCCCGCGACATGCTTGCCGAAATAGCGCGCAATCATCCGCGCATAAGTGTCATAGCCGCCGCCGGCCGACGAGCCGACAATGATCTGGATGGTCTTGCCGTGATAGAAGGCTTCGATCTC
>JAQGJO010000498.1 GCA_028290595.1 Hyphomicrobiales bacterium
CCGTCTTTTGCGCCAATCCTGACGATCGCGGTCTGTAGATCGCGGATAAGGCCCGCAAATGGCAGATACAGCGCCTCACGGCGCGCTAAGATCACATAATCATGTCCGGGTTTTGACGCCAGGTCCGGCGCGAGGCGCAAGGCTTCGCGCAGACGGCGGCGCATGCGGTTGCGTTCGACCGCGTTCCCGACCTTGCGGGTTACGGTGAAGCCGAAATGCGACACGCCTGGCTCGTCCGACACCTGTTCGCTCAAGACCGGTTCGCCACGCCCGCTCTGCAGGCTGAAGCCCTTGGTATGGAACCGCGCCCCCTTAGCGACGCGCAGATATTGCGACCGCTTGCGCAGACGCCCGATGCGAGCAGGCGAAACAGCATGCGCTGGCGCCATAGTATCGGCGCCGGGCCTGTCGTTTCCCGCGCCGCTGGGGTGGGAAACCGTCATCGATCCTGCCTGTACGGGCGTGATTTATGCAGAATCAGGCCGAAAGCTTCTTGCGGCCACGCGCGCGGCGGGCAGCAATCACATTGCGACCGCCAACGGTCGCCATGCGCGAGCGAAAACCATGGCGGCGCTTGCGCACGATTTTGCTGGGTTGATAGGTCCGCTTCACGGGTCTGCTCCAATTAACTTTGGGCCGGCTTGGCCATATTGAGCCAAAGCCAACCAGATTGTCTGTTTGTGCCGCTTCCGCCAAAACCGCCCGCGACAATTCTGCCAGAAAGGCGCATGCCGACAAGCGACGTCGGCACGGCCGAAATCGAGTGCGGCCTTATAGGGGAAAGTTTTCGGGAAAGTCAATTCAACTGGGGCTTTTACAGACACCGTAATCGCCTGGCAATCGCCTGCGAAAAATGTAGGCTTCCTAAGAATTCATCCCGGCAGGCGTGATTTGGACGCCGCGACCCGCTATCGGAGACCATGGCAAGGGAAAACCCGGGGGAAAACCCCAAAGAAGGCGGCCCGATACCTTGGCCAAAGCTTGAGGACGGGCTCGAGGACCGGCCAGACAGCCAAGCTCGACGGGGATATCTGATCCTGCGTATTTTGCCGCTTTTGCTGGTGTTCATCATCCTTGCCGGCCTGATTGCCGGCGGCGCGACGGGTTTTCTTTCGCTCGAGAAACTGGTCGAAAGCCGCGACTGGCTGGCGGAACAGGTGGCGCAACGGACTTTTCTGTCGGTCGCCGCATTTTTCGCGGTTTACGCCACGGCGGCACTGTCGGGCGTTCCCGGCGGGGCGATCTTCAGCATCGTCGGCGGCTTCCTGTTCGGCCCCCTCGCCGGAGCCGCGATATCGCTGGCGGCCATCACGCTCGGCGGCTCCATGTTTTTCCTCATCGTGCGCAGCTCGCTTGGCAGCGTCCTGATGCACCGGGGCGGACCATGGGCGCGTCAGCTTCGCGATGGTTTCCACAAAAATGCAGTGCCCTATCTGCTGTTTTTAAGGCTGACGCCGGCGTTTCCGTTTTTTCTGGTCAATACTGCCATGGCAATGGCTGAGTTAAAGCTTCGCACGTTCGTGTGGGTGACTGCCGTCGGCCTGCTGCCGGTGACACTCGCCTATTCACTGGCTGGCGCCGGGCTCGACTCAGTTATGGTGGCACAGCGCAAGGCCTACAACGCCTGCGTGTCGGCTGGAGCCTCGGACTGCAGAATGCACATTGATCTGCGCCATCTCGTCACAAGCGAAATGCTCTTGGCTCTCAGCGCCCTGGGTGTTCTTGCACTTCTTCCCGTGCTGATCCGCTGGAGGATGCGGCCCCGGATGGAACAGACATGACCGAAACACTCACGCCCGACATCTGCATCATCGGCGGCGGCGCCGGCGGATTCGCGGTCGCTGCTGCTGCCGCGGCCTTCGGCGTAGCCGTCGTGCTTGTCGAGAAAGGCGAGATGGGCGGCGACGATCTCAACTACGGCAGCGTGCCGGCGCAGGTGCTCCGCAACGCCGGTTTCGCCGCCCATGTCATGACATCGGCGCGCGATCTCGGCCTCGCTCCGCGGCAACCCGAGGTCGATATGGCCGCCCTGCAGCAGCGCATCCGCGCAACAGTCGCAGGCCTCGCACAAGGCGTCAGCGAAGCCAGATTGACGGCGATGAACGTGCGCGTGGTGCGCGCCGTCGCGCGGTTCGTGTCCAGCAAGGCCGTGGAAGCGGGCGATTTCCGGATCGAGGCACGCCGTTTCGTGGTTGCCACGGGATCATCGCCGACGATTCCTAAAATCGCCGGGCTCGAATATGTCCGCGCCCTGACCAATGAAACGGTTTTCGACCTGCGCGAACTGCCGCAACGGCTCGTCATCGCCGGCGCCTCCCGGCATGGGCTCGAACTGGCGCAGGCCTTCCGCCGGCTCGGCAGCGAGGTCATCGTGCTCGAAGCCCAGACCGTCTTGCCGAACATGGACCCGGAATTCGCCGATCACCTGCTCGGCGCGCTGGCGCGGGAAGGCATCGATATCCGGCAGAACGTGACGATCGAACGGATAGAGCCCGACGGCAAAGGCATCCGCGCCATCGTCGCATCCGGCGCACAGACGGACAGCGTAGCCGGATCGCATCTGCTGATCACCGCCGGCCGCAACGCCAATGTCCACAATCTCGGGCTCGAACAGGCAGGGATCGCTTATGGGCCCGACGGCATCAAGGTGCGCGCCAATCTGCGGACGACCAATCGCCGCGTCTACGCCATCGGCGATGTCGCCAAAAATAAGGCGCTGCCTGATGGATCAGCCCAGGCGGCGCAGTATCAAGCCGGTCTGGTGCTGCGCAGCCTGCTGTTCCGACAGTCCGCCGCCGTTGTGCCGGGCCTGGTGCCGCAAGCGCTGTATACCGACCCCGAAATTGCAACCGTCGGGCAGCAGGATGACGGCAAACTTGGCCATAAAACAAGGATCTACCGCTGGCCATTCGCGGAAACCGCAAAGGCCGGGGCAGCTTTGGGCCCCGCGGGCGGCCATATTAAGGTCATCGTTGGGTCGAACGGGCGGGTCCTGGGCGCGGGAATTATCGGTCCGCAGGCCAGCGAACTGATCGCGCCCTGGCAATTGGCCATCGCAAAAAAGCTGAAAATCGGGGATATGGCTGAATTGATTGTTCCGCACCCTAGCTTTTCAGAGGTCTCGCGACGGGCGTCGCTGATGTATTATTCCATAAAACTGCATAGTTCGCTGCTGCAAAGCGTAATTGGATTGTTGCGAAAATTGGGATGAACGGCGCCTGTTCCGGACGCCGCCCAGAATTAACCGGACCGTAGAAACAGACGCATGGACGCTCGAGTTCAACAGAACGAAGTGCCGGCCGTCGTGGCGCCGCCTGACGTTGTTCCCAGCGTATCGGGCCGCCAGAACTCCGGCCGCCGCAACACGGTCCGCATCGGCTTGGCGTCGCGCGTCCTGCTGCTGACGATCGCTTTCATCATGCTGGTGGAAATCGCGATCTATGTTCCTTCCATCGCGAGTTTCCGCAATAGCTGGCTGCGCGACCGGCTGAGCGCCGCCTATACCGCCGCGCTCGTCCTCGATGCCGCACCCGACGAGATGATTCCCGACCAGTTGCAGAAGGACCTGTTGACCAGCGTGGGGGCGCAATCCATCGCGCTCAAACGGCCATCGTCCCGCCGCCTGCTCGCCGCCTCGGACATGCCGCCGCGCATCGACGAGCGTTACGATCTGCGATCGGCGTCGCCGTTCGAATCGGTCAAGGCCGCCTTCCGCACCTTGTTCGGCGATGAAGGCCGCACGATCAGCGCCGTCGGCGACGCGCCGATGGGCGCCGAATATATCGACATCACAATCGACGAGACGCCGCTGCGCGAGGCGATGTGGAGTTATTCCGTCAACATCCTGATCCTCTCGCTGATGCTGTCGGCCATGGTGGCGGCACTTGCGGTTGCGTCGCTGCATTTTCTCGTACTCGCTCCGGTGCGACGGCTGACCGACAACCTGATGCGCTTTGGCGAGAAGCCGGAAGATCCGACGCGCATCATCCAGCCTTCGGGACGCCTGCACGAGATCGGCCTTGCGGAAACGGCGCTGGCCAGTATGCAGTCGACCCTGGTCGAAGAGTTGCGCCAGAAAAAACATCTGGCGGCGCTGGGCCTTGCCGTCGCCAAGATCAACCACGACCTGCGCAACATTCTCTCGACCGCGCAATTGCTGTCGGATCGCCTGAC
>JAQGJO010000501.1 GCA_028290595.1 Hyphomicrobiales bacterium
GAACTCGACGGCCGCTACATTCTGACCTCGGAAACCTGCGCGCTCGACATCATCGGCGCCAAATTCATCCGCGATGTCGAGAACGGCGAGATCGTCGTCATCTCCGAACAGGAGAACGGCAAGACGCTGCTGGAAAGCCACAAGCCGTTTCCGCCGCAGCCGGCGCGCCCCTGCATCTTCGAATACATCTATTTCTCGCGGCCGGATTCGATCGTCCACGGCCGCTCGGTCTATGACGTGCGCAAGAAGATGGGCGCACAGCTCGCCCTCGAAGCGCCGGTCAATGCCGACGTGGTGGTGCCGGTGCCGGATTCCGGCGTCCCCGCCGCCATCGGCTTCGCCCAGGAATCAGGCATTCCGTTCGAGCTCGGCATCATCCGCAATCACTATGTCGGGCGCACGTTCATCCAGCCGACGCAATCGGTGCGCGAACTCGGCGTCAGACTGAAACACAGCGCCAACCGCGGTGTCGTCAAAGGCAAGAGCATCGTGCTGATCGACGATTCGATCGTGCGCGGCACGACCTCGGTGAAGATCGTGCAGATGATGCGCGACGCCGGCGCGAAAGAAGTGCACATGCGCATCTCGTCGCCGCCGATCACCTATCCTGACTATTACGGCATCGACACGCCGCAGCAGGACAAGCTGCTCGCCGCGCGCATGCGCCGGAAGGACGGATCGATCGATCTTGAGAGCATGCGCAAATACATAGGTGCGGATTCGCTCGCGTTCCTGTCGGTCGATGGCATTTACCGCGCGACAGGCCATGAAGGCCGCGATCCTGTGCGTCCGCAATTCACCGATCATTGCTTCACCGGCGACTATCCCACGTCGCTTACCGACATCGCCGGCGACAAGCCGCGCGAACAATTGTCGCTGCTCGCGGAAGTCGACTGACACCGCAGCCCTTCATCCGTACGGAGCCTGTTGCGCATGCCTCGCGCGCTTGAAAATCGTATTGCCCTCGTCACCGGCGCCTCGCGCGGCATTGGCCGCGCAGTCGCCGTCGAACTCGCCCGCAACGGCGCCCATGTCATCGCGCTCGCCCGCACGCAGGGCGCGCTTGAAGAACTCGACGACGAAATCCGCGCCGTCGGCAGCGCAGCAACGCTGGTGCCCTGCGACCTGAAGGATTTCGTCGCGCTCGACCGGCTTGGACAGGCCGTCTACGAGCGCTGGGGCAAGCTTGACATTTTAGTCGGCAATGCCGGCCTGCTCGGACCCGTGTCGCCGCTGTCGCATATCGACCCGCCGCAATGGGACGAGGTGATGGCGGTCAACGTCACCGCCAACTATCGGCTGATCCGTTCGCTCGATGCGTTGCTGCGCGCTTCGGATGCGGGCCGCGCGGTTTTCATTTCCTCGGGCGCCGGTAACAAGGCCAATCTGTCGCCTTACAAAGGCCTCTACGCCACGTCCAAGGCGGCGCTCGATGCGATCGCGCGCACATGGGCGGCGGAAACGCAGACGACGTCGAACGTCAAGGTGATGGTAGTTAATCCCGGTTACGTGCGCACCAAGATGCGAGCGCAACTGATGCCGGGAGAAGATCCTTCCACAGTCGCACCACCCGAATCGATTGCGCCGAAAATCGTCGCCATGTGCATGCCGGAGTGGATGGAAACCGGCCGGATTCTCGACATCCCCAGTGATGCACTGCACAACTTTCGCGGTCCCGCTTAGTTACACGCGACCCGTCGAGAAATTTTCTCCCCAAGCCTGTCCGACAACCGTACATTGTTCGGCTTGCGTAGATTTGTATTTTCCGCTCAAATTATGTCGCATCGTCACTGCAACTGATCCAAAGCCTCTTCAGTAGCGTTACATAATCACAAGGGCGGACAGTTGAAGCAGACGAGCGTTAAGACGGCGACGGGCGTCTGACGGCCGCCGCCTAACCGGAACGTGCTTCAACAGGGGAACGCGCTCAACACGCGTTGACGAGAACGATGAGCGACATCAACACCGCCGCCGAACCCGCTAACCTGATCGCGGTTACTCCGCAGAATGTCGCCAGTGTGGCGCAGGGCTATTCCTTCACCGTGCGCCAGGCACTCGGTCTCTGCTCGCATCTGGTCTACGGCACCCTCGACATGGTGATGCCGGACGGCAAGACATTCCGCTTCGGCGGTGTCGAACCAGGGCCCCATGCCCGCATGTTCATCCATGATACCGGCTTCGCCGACAAGGTCGCCAAGGCCGGCGACATCGGCATTGCCGATGCTTATCTGGCCGGCATGTGGAGCGCGGAAGATCTCGAGACATTTCTCGAACTGTTCTGCCGCAACCAGGAAGTCATCCAGAAGCTGCTCGACGGCAAGCCTCTCGTGCGGCTGATGCAGATGGTACGGCATTGGATGAACCGCAACACGCGCTCCGGCTCGAAGCGCAACATTCACGCCCATTACGATCTCGGCAACAAATTCTATTCGACCTGGCTCGACCGCACGATGACCTATTCGTCCGGCATCTTCGCCGAGGGCGACAACGATCTTGCCGCCGCGCAGACGCGCAAATACCGCGAGCTGGCGCGCCAGATGAACATCAAGCCTGAACATCATGTGCTTGAGATCGGCTGCGGCTGGGGTGGCTTCGCCGAATTCGTGGCAAAAGAAATCGGCTGCCGCGTCACCGGCCTGACCATTTCGCAGGAGCAGTTCGATTTCGCCACCAAGCGCATCGCCGATGCGGGCTTGAGCGATCGCGTCGAGATCAAGCTGCAGGACTATCGTGACGAAAAAGGCATGTACGACCGGGTCGCCTCGATCGAAATGTTCGAAGCCGTCGGTGAGGCGTACTGGGCAACCTATTTCAAACAGGTCGCTGACCGGCTCAAGTCCGGCGGCATCGCCGGCCTGCAGGTCATCACCATCAAGGAAGCGCTGTTCGCCAACTACAAGAAAGAGCTCGACTTCATCCGCCGCTATATTTTCCCCGGCGGCATGCTGCCGACGGCGACGATCATGCGCGAACTGGGCGACCGCTACGGCCTCAATCTCGCCGCCGACCGCATGTTCGGCATCGATTATGCGCGCACTCTGGCGCATTGGCGCGACGCCTTCCTGGAAAAGTGGCCGTCGCTGACCCTGCTCGGCTTTGACGAGCGGTTCCGCCGCATGTGGGAATATTACCTGTCCTATTGCGAGGCCGGATTCCGCGCCGGAACCATCGACGTACGCCAGATGGTGTACAAAAAGTCGTAGGGCAGTCGGCAGTCGGGCTTAGGCAGTCGGAAAGGCGCCTCCTACTGCCTACTGGCGGCCGGCGAGCGCGCTTGCACCGAAACTCCCTACACCATAGCTTGCGACCAAGCTTCGCGGTCGCGAGAATGCATTCCCTGTGTGCGCGGGACCGTGCTAATTGGGCAGCACAGCCGCCGGCCGCGCAGGTTCCGTGGTGGGGCCGCGCCGACGGGCGCCAGGAGGATTAGATGAGTTTTGTTCCGGATGTGATTGGCGCCATCGGAAATACGCCGATGATTAAGCTTCAACGGGCATCGGAACTGACCGGCTGCACCATTCTGGGCAAAGCGGAATTCATGAACCCCGGCGGATCGGTGAAAGACCGCGCCGGCCTCGCCATCATCCAGGACGCCATCGCCAAGGGGCAGTTGCAGCCGGGCGGCATCGTCGTCGAAGGCACGGCTGGCAATACCGGCATCGGGCTGGCGCTGGTCGCCAATACGCTGGGCTTTCGCACCGTGATCGTCATCCCCGAGACCCAGTCGCAAGAGAAGAAGGACATGCTGCGCCTGCAGGGCGCGGAACTGCTGGAAGTGCCGGCCGTGCCCTATTCGAATCCCAACAATTACGTGAAGGTTTCCGGCCGCATCGCCGAGAAGCTGGCGAAGGAGCATCCGCAGGGCGCGATCTGGGCCAATCAGTTCGACAATGTCGCCAACCGGCAGGGCCATTTTGAAACCACCGGCCCTGAAATTTACGACCAGACCGACGGCAAGGTCGACGGCTTCACTTGCGCGGTTGGAACCGGCGGCTCGCTGGCCGGCGTCGGCATGGCGCTGAAGGCGCGCAACAAAAACATCAAGATTGCGCTGTCCGATCCGATGGGCGCGGCGCTGTATTCCTATTACACGAGCGGCACGCTGAAGTCCGAAGGCTCGTCGATCACCGAAGGCATCGGCCAGGGGCGCATCACCGCCAATCTCGTCGATGCGCCAATCGACATGGCCTACCAGATCACCGACGGGGAAGCGTTGCCGATCGTGTTCGATATCGCCGAACACGAAGGCCTGCTGCTCGGCGGATCGTCGGGCATCAACATCGCCGGCGCGATCCGCCTGGCGAAGGAGATGGGGCCCGGCCACACGATCGTGACCCTGCTGTGCGATTCCGGCGTGCGCTATGCGTCGAAACTTTTCAACCCGGCATTTCTGCGCGAGAAGCACTTGCCGGTTCCGGGCTGGATGGAACGCGAAGTCACCGTCGACAAATGCCTGGTGTGATCCCACAGAAGCCCTCATCCTGAGGAGGCGCGCAGCGCCGTCTCGAAGGACGGGGGCGACAGGGATGATCTGCGTGGCGGGCGCTCGTGCAGCGTATCGATGATCGCTATTGAACATCATTCGAGGAACGGGCACGCCATGCTGCGGCGTGACGCCCCCGTCCTTCGAGACGCACCGCTACGCGTTGCTCCTCAGGATGAGGGCTTCTGGGACCAAACTGCCTCAAAACATTAGTGCGTATAATCAGGCAGGCTTGAACGCCGGTACGGCAGGCTCCTTGTAGAGCCAGTCGAGGCAGCGCCAGACGTCTTCGTCGCTGCGGGCGCGGTAGCTCTCGTTGCGCACGTCCGCCTCGATGCCGTCGACGTGGTAGAGATGATCCCACATGAAACGGCTTTCGAGCTGTACGCGTGCAGTGCGGGCAAGCCGCGCCGTCTCGAACTGCTGGAACGCTGCATTATATTGGCCGCCGCAGGCGTCGATCAGTTCGGCCAGAACCACCGCGTCCTCGATCGCCATGCCGGCGCCTTGCGCCAGCGATTGCAATGTCGCGTGCGCCGCATCGCCCATGATGACGACACGGCCCTGCGACCAGCCGCGGCGCGGCGACCGGTCGGCAATCGGCCAGCGCCGGTCGAGATCCATCATGGCGATCATCTCGCGCATGGCTGGATGCGCGCCACGATAGGTGTGCTGCAGTTCGGCGCGATAGCTCTCGATATTGCCCTTCTGCGAAAAAGTGTCGGTGCGGAAGACGGCAACGATGTTGAATGTCGAGTGGCCACGCAATGGATAATGCACGATGTGAAATCCCGCTCCGCCCCATAGCGCCACATCATCGGTTGGCACCTGCGCCGGCGCCTTGTCGATGGGAACGATGGTGCGATGCGCCACATAGCCGATCAGCTCCGGCTCTGACTCACCCATCAATTGCGCTCGCACGGTCGAGCGTAGCCCGTCAGCACCGACAAGAAACGCGCCATCGACACTGCGCCCGTCGGCGAGCGTGGCGATGACGCGGTCGCCCTTGTCGTCGTAGCGCACGAGCGCGGCGTTCTCATCGAGATGGATGGTCGGCACGGCGCGGCAGGCGTCCATCAGGATCTGATGCAGATCAACGCGATGAATGACGATATAGGGATTGCCGCTATAGCGCTGTTCGAAGCCCCTGCCCGTCTCGACTTTCGTGACCGGCAGGCCGTCATTGGCATCGAACATCCAGACATTCTTCGGCACGATGCTCTTGGCCATAACGGCCTCACGCAGGCCGAGCCGGTCGAACATCGGGAAGACGTTCGGCCCGAGCTGGATGCCGTAGCCGATGGCGCCGAATTGCGGCGCCTGTTCCAGCACCCGCACGTTCCATCCCTTGCGCCCCAGCGCCAATGCTGTGCAAAGACCGCCAATGCCGCCGCCGGCAATAAGGGCTGGCTGATGTTCTTGCTTGTTCACTTAACTCGCCCTCGAATCGTGGAGGAAACAATCACGTGCGCGGCATGCTCTCCAGCAGCCATTGCGTCCAGTCGGGGCCTGCCTCATCGGCGTCGCCGTGCGCCAGTTTGCGAAACGCCTTGAAGCCGGGCGTACTGGAGGGAAACGGCAGGACGATCTTCTTGCGGCCGCGGAAATGCAGCCATTCGCGCGCCAGATCCTCGAGGCTGCGTGTCTGCGGACCGACGAGATCGCGGCATCTTTGCTGCGGCGGACCCATCGCGATGTCGGCGAGCCGGTGCGCGACGGTTTCCACGGCAATCGGACGGAAAGTAATGTCGCGCGGCACCGACATGACGAAATTCGCCTTGTTGAGGCGCGTCAACACGGCATGGACGAGCGTACAGAACTGCGCCGAGCGCAGGATCGACCATCCAAGCCCGTCTTGCCCAAGCCCGCTGTCCATGACCATGCGCTCTTCCTCGAGCTTCACGGCGTAATAGGGAAAGTCCGAGGCAGGCTCGATGCCGGCGATGCTGATGTAGACAAAATGCGCCACGCCCGCCGCCTTGCTCGCCTTGAGCAGGTTGCCGGCGCCCGCAATGCTGTTGTCGGGAGCGGACGAATCATGCGCGCAATGGACGACGGTGGTGACGCCCTCAAGCGCCTCGGCGAGCCCTTCGCCAGAAACCAGATCGCCGACCACCGTCACGCCAAACCGGTTATTTCCGCGCAGGCCGCGGCTGAACGAACGCACCGCGACATCCCTGCGCGCCAGTTCGACGACCACCAGCTGACCGAGGGTACCAGTCCCACCCGTAACAAGAATCGTCATATCACCTCTTCCACGGCGGCAATGAATGCCGCAAATCGTGCGTCCCTATATAGCAATTGTTCGATAGCCGACAGGCCGGCGGACAAGCGGCTGCCATGGCGAAATCCGCGGAGCCGAACAGGGGTGATCGGGAAGGTTGCTGCGCCGATTCTGGCCAGTCGTGCTGCTGGTAAAGCTTGGCAATTGGCTGATTGTATCTTTAGCTTGACCTACGACAATCTCGGATTCAGCCGACCCAGACGATGAACCAGACGAAGGCAGAGGCCCAGAGGCCGAGGGTGAGAAGCGGGGCTATGTTGTTGTGGTGGTGGTCGCTAGTCATGGCGTGCTCGTTGTGTTCCGATGTCGCCAAGTTAGATATGAACGCCAATTCCGATGTGCGAGTACACTCGCAGTAAATTTTTTGTAAACGCGCCGGGGAACGATGCAGGCTTAGCCGATCCAGACGATGAACCAGACAAAGGCGGAGGCCCAGAGGCCAAAGGTGAGGATGGAGGCGATGTTGCTCTGGCGGTGTGCGTTGGTCATGGCGTCCTCGCTGTGTTCCGATGACGCCAATCTAGATTGTCCGGCAAATTCCGATGTGCGGGCACGCACGTGGTGAATTTTTAGTAAAATGTGAGGGATTTCAGTCATGGCTGTTAAGGAATCGAGCTCTGCCGCCTCTTCGCCGAAATCAGCGCCGCTGGTGTCGACCGCCTGGCTGGCCGACCGGCTCGGCGCGCCAGATCTACGGGTCGTCGATGCCTCCTGGTATCTGCCAGCGATGAACCGCGACGGCAAAGCTGAGTTTGGGCAAGGCCATATTCCCGGCGCCATTTTCTTCGATCTCGACGAGATTTCAGACCGCTCGAGCGACCTGCCGCACATGCTGCCGGACCCCGCCGGTTTCGAGACGGCGATCGCGGCGCTTGGAGTCGGCGACGACGATGAAATCGTCGTCTACGACGGCGCCGGCCTGTTTTCGGCGCCCAGGGTGTGGTGGATGCTGCGCATTTTCGGCGCACCGAATGTGCATGTTCTCGATGGCGGCCTGCCGAAATGGAAGGCTGAGGGCCGCCCCCTGGAACACGGCAAGCCCTCGCCCGCCCCGGCCCGCTTTTCGGCCAGGTTCGACAAGGCCGCCGTTGTCGGCATGGCCGATGTCGCCCAGGCGCTCGACGGCCGCTCGGCGCAGGTGCTCGACATGCGCGCCGCCGGCCGCTTTGCCGGCGAAGCGCCGGAGCCGCGCCCTAACCTGCCGTCGGGCCCATGCCCGGCGCGCTCAATCTGCCGTCGAACGATCTGATCTCCGGGGGCAGCCTGAAGCCGGCCGATCAATTGCTGGAGGCGTTCCGCGAGGCGGGCGTCGATGTCGACAAACCGCTGATCACAAGCTGCGGCTCAGGCGTCTCCGCCGCCATCGCCAATCTGGCCCTCGAAGTCGCCGGCAAGCCGCAGCCGAAGCTCTATGACGGGTCGTGGACGGAATGGGCATCGCGCGGCAAACCGATTGCCAAAGGCAAAAAATAAACCGGGCGCGCGGCGACCATCTGCCTGTTTTATGATCTGAGATACGATTAAATTATAGGCCGCCGCTGAACATGATATAGGCAGGTCAGCGAGACGTTCCGTAATACGAACAAATCCAGACCAAACACTGTGGTTTGCTTGCTGAAATGTGGATAGAATCTTGGCACAGCAGGTGCTAATAGCGCTTCGGATTGGGCTCTGCCGAGCCAGGGTCGATCCCCGGTCCGCCATCGGAGCAGCGTAAGCGAATGAAAAAGATCGAGGCGATTATCAAGCCGTTCAAGCTTGACGAGGTCAAGGAGGCCCTGCAGGAAGCGGGGCTGCAAGGAATAACCGTGACCGAAGCCAAGGGCTTTGGTCGCCAGAAAGGCCACACTGAACTTTATCGCGGTGCGGAATATGTCGTCGATTTCCTGCCCAAGGTGAAAATCGAGATCGTTTTGCCCGATGAAATGCTCGACGGCGCCGTCGAAGCGATCCGCAAGGCTGCCCAGACCGGCCGGATCGGCGATGGCAAGATATTTGTATCGAATATCGAAGGAGCCGTCCGTATTCGGACCGGAGAAACCGGCACGGACGCGATCTAACCTCAGACTTCACCCACCAGACGACTCTATCTACATCACAAGTGCAGAAAGGCTTTACTATGAAGACCGCCAAGGACGTCCTCAAGGCGATCAAGGACAATGACGTCAAGTACGTCGATTTGCGATTTACCGATCCGCGCGGCAAGTGGCAGCATGTCACGTTCGACCCGTCGCTCGTCGATGAGGAAATGTTCTCGGAAGGCACCATGTTCGACGGTTCGTCGATCGCCGGCTGGAAGGCGATCAACGAGTCCGACATGATCCTCATGCCCGACCCGACCTCGGCCACGATGGACCCGTTCTTCGCTGCTTCGACGATGGTCATCACCTGCGATGTTCTCGAGCCGTCCACCGGCGAGCCCTACAACCGCGATCCGCGCGGCATCGCCAAGAAGGCGATGGCCCACATGAAGTCGCAGGGCGTCGGCGACACCGCCTTCTTCGGCCCGGAAGCCGAATTCTTCGTGTTCGATGACGTGCGCTTCTCGGCTGACCCGTACAACACCGGCTTCAAGCTCGATTCAGTCGAACTGCCGTCCAACGGCGACACCGATTACGAAGGCGGCAACCTCGGCCACCGCATCCGCACCAAGGGTGGCTATTTCCCGGTTCCGCCGCAGGACTCCGCCCAGGACATGCGCGGCGAAATG
>JAQGJO010000515.1 GCA_028290595.1 Hyphomicrobiales bacterium
GCGGAACCCGCATCCGGAGATTCAGCAACCATTCCCACGGAGGCGAAACAGTGGCTCTCAAGGGCAGCAAGACCGAAAATAATCTCAAGGAAGCATTTGCCGGCGAATCGCAGGCGAACCGCCGTTATCTCTATTTCGCTCAAAAAGCCGACGTCGAAGGCTATAACGATGTCGCGTCTGTGTTTCGCTCGACGGCGGAAGGCGAGACCGGCCATGCGCACGGCCATCTCGAATTCCTCGAAGTCTGCGGCGATCCGGCGACCGGCCTGCCGATCGGCGCCACCAACCTGAACCTTGCCGCGGCTGTTGCCGGCGAGACGCACGAATACACCGACATGTATCCGGGCATGGCGCGCACAGCGCGCGAAGAAGGCCATGACGAAATCGCCGATTGGTTCGAAACGTTGGCCAAGGCCGAGCGTTCGCATGCCGGCCGTTTCCAGCGCGCCCTCGACGAAATCAAGTAAGCACGACATCGCCTATACGGCTACGGCCGGAGTTTCGACTCCGGCCGTCTTCGTCTGAACTTTGAGCAAGACAGAAAGACAGGCATGAGCGAAGGCAGTCTCGAAGCGCCGACCCGGCACCCGCTGGACTGGCAGAATCCCGAGTTCTACGACGAAGAAAAGCTGGACGCTGAACTGCGCCGCGTCTTCGACATCTGCCACGGCTGCAGGCGCTGCTTCAATCTTTGCGATTCATTTCCGCGGCTGTTCGACCTCGTCGATGCCGCGCCGTCGGAAGAACTCGACACCGTCGCCAGCAGCGATTTCAAATCGGTCGTCGACGCCTGCACCCTGTGCGACCTGTGCTTCATGACGAAGTGTCCCTACGTCCCACCACACGAATTCAATCTCGATTTTCCGCATCTGATGCTGCGCTATCGCGCCGTCGAAGCGAAGAAGGGCGAGACGTCGTTCATCGACAAGCAACTGGCCGAGACCGACCGCAACGGCAAGCTTGTCGGCGTCGTCGCGCCGCTCGCCAATTTCGTCACATCAAGCAGCAATCCGGTGGCGCGCAGTATTCTCGAAAAGGTGACGGGCCTCGACGCGCGCGCCGAGCTACCGAAATACTCGTCCTCGCCGCTGACGAGCCAGGCGCGTGCCACGACGCCGGAAATCAACCGCGACGCGCCGGGCTTCGGCCGCAAGGCCGTGCTCTACGCCACCTGTTTCGACAATTACAACGATCCCGCTGTCGGCCTCGCCGCGCGCGCCGTTCTGGCGCGCAACGGCGTCGAGACGGAAGTGGTGCATCCCCACTGCTGCGGCATGCCGCTGCTCGAACAGGGGCGCATCGGTGAAGTCGCCAAATCGGCGAAGATCGTTGCCAAAGCGCTGAACGAGTGGATCGACAAGGGCTATGCGGTGATCGCGCTGGTGCCGTCCTGCGCGCTGATGCTGAAATTCGAATGGCCGCTGATCCTGCCCGGCGATGCGGACATCAAGCAACTGTCGGTCGGCACGTTCGACCTCAGCGAATATGTCGTCGATATTGCCAAGAAGAACGGCATTGCGCCGGGCATGGAGCCGATCGTCGGCGGTGTGTCGCTGCATATCTCCTGCCATTCGCGCGCCCAGAACATGGGGCAGAAGGCGAACGAGATGCTGAAGCTGCTGCCGCAGGCCGATGTGCAGGTGATGGAGCGTTGCTCCGGCCACGGCGGCGCCTGGGGTTTCAAGAAAGGCAATTTCGACATCGCCAAAAAGGTCGGCCGACCCGTTGCCCGCCTCGCGCGCGATGGCGGCAAAGCCTATATGACATCGGAATGCCCGCTTGCGGGCGTGCATATCTCGCAAGGCATCGACGCTGTGGGAACCGACAAACCGAAACCCGTGCTCGTCAAACATCCGATCCAGCTTATTGCCCGCGCTTACGGGATCGAAGTCTAGTTTGCCGGCCGCATGCCGTGTAACCTCTGGCGACCGCGCAACATTGGACAGTGCCATGACGACCAAAACGCCGACCAAACATGAAATCACCAAGGCCGATATTCTGCCGCCGGCGGAATATGCTAAAGTGCGCGTCGAGACCCGCAAGCGCATCTCCGCCACCAAGCGCAACCGGCGGGTCGATGTCGGCCCCAATGTGACGTTCTATTTCGAAAATTTCGAAACCATGTGGCTGCAGATTCACGAAATGCTGCACATCGAGCGCGGCGGCGATGCGCAACTCGTCGAAGAGCTTGCGGCCTATAATCCGCTGGTGCCCAAGGGCAACGAACTCGTCGCCACCTTCATGATCGAGATCGACGAGCCGGAGCGGCGCAAGCGTATCCTGATGCGCCTGGGCGGCATCGAGGAGACCTCGTTCATCAGCGTCGGCGGCGAGAAGATTCCCGGCGTCGCCGAGGCCGACCAGGACCGCACGAGCACAGAAGGCAAGGCTTCCTCCGTGCAGTTCGTGCATTTCCATTTCTCGCCGGCGCAGATCGCGGCGTTCAAAAAGCCAGGCACGCAGGTGATCGTCGGCCTCGGCCACGAGAACTACAATCACATGGCGGTGCTGCCGGAAACGACGCGGCTGGAACTGTCAGGGGATTTCGACT
>JAQGJO010000531.1 GCA_028290595.1 Hyphomicrobiales bacterium
TTCCCTCAGCAGGTCGTATCCGGTCATCGGCTCCATGTTCCAGTCGGAAATCACCAGGCCGTACTTCTTGCCCTGCATCTTGGCGAGCGCTGCGGATCCGTCGCTGGCATCGTCGACGTTCTCGAAGCCGAGCTGCTTGAGCAGGTTGCGGATGATCCGGATCATGGTGTTGTAGTCATCGACCACCAGGATCGGCATCGATAAGTCGAAGGCCATGTCTTTACTCCGCGCAGTTCGCAAATCGCCGAACACGGGTGGGATACTCGTAGCATGCGAAGAATTCCTCGATGCTTCTGCAACCTATCGCCCGTCAGCACCGTGATAATTATCAGTCGTCATTGAACAGCCAGTTAATTCCGCGCTGAATAAATTTTCAGGGAACGTCGCGGAAAGTCCGTAGATATACGGGGCAAATGAAATCGCCTCGCAAGTTTTCGTTGACGCATCGTGCACCCGTTCCGAAAAAAATGCCGATGTAGCGCCGCAGTGCGGCGCTTGCGATGGCGCGCAGCGCATGTCTATGACGGGCGACGAAGATGAAGCAATCTGTCGTACTGGGTCTTGACCGTCGCGTAGCATTCGCAGGAGGTCTTGATCAGGCCATCCAGATCGGTGATCTCGATGTGGCCCCGGCTGTAGTGGATGAATTTGGCTTGCTGCAGCGTATTGGCCACCAGCGATACGCTGTTGCGGCGCGCGCCGATCATCTGCGCCATGGATTCCTGTGTCAGCACAAGCTTGTCGCTGCCGGAGAGATCACGGGTCTGCAACAGGCAACGGGCCAGCCGGGATTCCACCGTGTGCGCGGCGTTGCAGCCGGCGGTCTGCTGGATCTGCGCATAGATCGCAAGCCCATGCCGCGCCAGCGCGTGCCGGAATGTCGCGCTCTGGTCGGCGGCGTCGCGAAGACGGTCGACGTCCACCGTCGATGCCACGCCGGGCACCAGCACGACCGCGCTGTTCAGCGCGACCGCGTCGCCAAGCGCAGAGAACGAACCGAAGATGCTGTCGCTGCCGACCATCGCGATCTGGACGTGCTCTCCCTTCGCAAGCTTGACGACGAGCGAGATCACGCCCCGATGCGGCAGGTAGGCGCGCTTGAGGGTTTCGTCGACCTCGACCAGCACGAATTCCTGCACCAGATCGACCGTTCGCAGATGCGGACGAATCAATTCGAAATCGTCCGGAGGCAGCGATGCCAGAAATCCGTTAGGCGAACGAGGAGCCGCGTCCAAGGGAATCTCCTGCCTTTAGGCGAAGCACAATCGATCTCCGGGGCGTCAGCACATATGCGCGGTAACCGACAGATAGGATGGGCGATGCGTTCATGATTGGCAAGGAGAATTGGCGCATAGCCGCATCCCTCGCGGGCCCGGCCGTAATGGGCGCTATCGTGCAGATAAGATTGGAAGAGCTCCGATCAGCCGGCGGATCGCGGGGACGTCCTCAGCAACCGGTCACGGTGCGCCCTGACGGCCCGGTAGCATTCGCAGGACGTGTCTCTTAAGCCCCGCACGTCCGTGATTTCAATCAGCCCCCGGCTGTAGCGAATGGTTCCGGCCTTCTGCAGCGCATTGGCGACGATCGAAACCGCGTTGCGCCGCACACCGATCATTTGCGCCAGCACGTCCTGGGTCAGCGGCAGGCTTTCGCTGTCGCACAAATCGCGCGCGTGCAGCAGCCAGCGCGACAGACGTGCTTCGACCGAGTGGGCGGCATTGCATGCGGCGGATTGCTGGGCTTGTGCGAACAGGGCCTGCTCATGCCGCGCCAGCAAGGTCCGAAATGCCGGGCTCCGGTCTGCCGCCGTCAGAACGTGGCCGACGTGGAGGATGCAAGCCCTGCCCGGCAGCAGGACCACGGCATCGGTCAACGATGCCATGCCGCCGAACCCGGCCGAGGCGCCGACAACGCCGTCGCAGCCGACCATGGCCACGTCGAGCGCCTGCCCTTTGGAAAGCCGCACCCTTGCCGAAATGATGCCGCTGCAGGGCAGATAGACATGCGTCAAGGGGACGCCGGCTTCGATAAGGACAGCTTCCCTGACCAGATCGACGAATTCGAGATGTGGCCGCAGCACCTCGAATTCCACCGCAGGCATCGCTTGCAAAAGCTGATTGAGCGGACGCACTACCTGGCGCACCGGCTCTCTTGCCGAAAGGCGGGAACTCAATTCTCTCTCTTCATCTGTGTCCTGTTTCCGGCGATCGACAACAGGATGAGCCGGGTCATTCCATTGCGCAAGCCGTCAAGTTGCAGATTGAAGCCTATACACCGTGGAGGGCAGACAGCACGCCGCATTGGGGCGGAAATAAGAATCACGCACTGATTCGCGCCGATGAAAATTACAGCGCAATCAATGCCGGAGTGGTCGAATGCGTTAGACGCCGCGAGGGGACCCGCATGCGCCGCATATTGGTGGTAGACGACGATCCGCATATTTGCCTCGCCATTCGCGCGTGGCTCAAACGGTATGGTTTCAAGGTCGCGATCGCCGACGGCAGCAGCAATGGCCTCGTCGCGCTCGACAATTCGATCTTCGACCTCATGATCGTCGATGTCTTCATGCCTGACATGCGCGGCTTCGAATCGATCAGGGTCTTCCACGACCACGCACCCACGGTGCCGCTGATCGCCATTTCCGGATACGCATTTGCTGGTCCGGAGGCGTCCAGCCCGGACTTTCTGAGGATGGCACTCAGGCTCGGCGCGACCCGCTGCCTGCGCAAGCCCTTCAGGCCTACGACATTGCTGAGCGTGATCGACCAGTGCCTGTCGGAGGCCGAACCTCATCGAAGGTATGTTGCTACTCTGACCGCCGTTGCCGGCGCACTGTCCGAACCGCTAGCCCGCGCGAAATCGACCGACCGGCCGAGAGAGGAGGCGCTTTCAGGCTGAGACAGATCAAGGCTTCGATTGACGGCAAGCTGTATAGTGCCCGCAGGAGCCCGGAAGAAAACACAAGCTCAGGACTTCGCGACGTTTGCCTGCGTGCTGCAGCGCGCCGCCGTGGTCTTGATTCAAATCTCTAAACGGGAGGGACGTGCTTGCATAAGGATTCAGGAGTTTCAGATCTGTCGAAGGCGCATATCCAGGCTCGGAGGGCCACCATGCCACGCGTTCTCGTTGTCGACGACGATCCAATGGTCTGCATGGCCATTGAGATCTATCTCGAGCGGCACGACTTTCATGTGACCATCGCGGACGGCGGCGAAGCTGGGCTTCGTGCGCTCGAGGGCGCGGCCTTCGACCTGATGATCGTCGATATTTTCATGCCGCATATGCGCGGCTTCGAGTCGATCCGGATCTTTCACGAGCGCGCGCCGACCGTTCCGCTGATCGCGATGTCCGGTTACGCCTTCGCGAATCTCGATTCGCCGGCTCCCGATTTCCTGCGGATGGCCCTTGAACTCGGCGCGGCGCGCTGCCTGCGCAAGCCGTTCACGCCGGTAGCGCTGCTGACCGTGATCAATGAATGTCTTTCGGAAGCGCAGTCCCGCTGCGTCAGTGTCGTCCAGTTACGCTAGCAATCCCCGATTGTTTTGGCGAAACCGGTAACGCCGGGGAATCGAGGCCATGCTTCAGAACCCGCCGCCGGAAGCGGTGGACCCGCTGACCGCCCAAGACCGGAGGATGGCGATCATTGGCCAGCTCAGCGGCGGCGTGGTCCATGACTTCAACAATATCCTGACGGTCATCGGTGGTACCATCGAGATTCTGGCGGAGGCGGTTGCGGACCGGCCCGACCTCGCGGCCATCGCCAGGCTGATCGAAGAGGCGGCCACCCGTGGCGCCAATCTGACCGCGCACCTGCTCGCGTTCGGGCGCGGCCAGTCGTCGCAACCCCGCGCCGTCGATGTCAATGCCGTGCTGGTCGAGGCGGCGCGTCTGCTGCGGCCCAC
>JAQGJO010000555.1 GCA_028290595.1 Hyphomicrobiales bacterium
CGCCGGCAAGATCGCGGTGCTGGAAGACACCAACGACATCGCCTTTGCCGCAGTCGAGGTGAAGGACGGGTTCGATGTCGAGCCCGGCGTCTGGTTCAAGCTCGGCATCGGCGGCATCACCGGCCACAGGGATTTCGCCGCCGATACCGGCATCATCGTCAAGCCGGCCGATGCGACGAAGGTGTCCGACGCCATCGTCCGCGTTTTCATCGATTTCGGCGACCGCACCAACCGGCTGAAGGCCCGATTGAAATATGTCATCGACGGCATGGGGATGGAAAAATTCCTGGTGCTGGTCGAGGAAAAGCTCGGCCATGCCTTCACGCGAGTGCCGCCGGAAGCTCTGACGCCGCGTCCGGCGTTCGACCGCACCGCTCATATCGGCGTGCACAAGCAGAAGCAGGACGGCCTGAACTGGATCGGCGTCGCGCTGCCCCTGGGCAAGGTGACCTGCGAACAGATGCGCGGCCTCGCCAAGATCGCGCAGGACCTCGGCGACGGCGATATCCGCCTCACAGTCTGGCAGAACCTGCTGATCCCGGGCGTGCCGGATGACAAGGTGGCGCTGGCCGCTGCCGCGATCGAGGCGATCGGCCTTGCGATCAAGACCTCGGAACTCCGCGCCGGCCTGATTGCCTGCACTGGCCGCGCCGGCTGCAAATTCGGAAATGCCGACACCAAGCGCACCGCCGCGCGGATCGCGGACTGGTGCGAGCCGCGGGTGCCGATCGAAACGCCGATCAACATCCATCTCACCGGCTGCCATCATTCCTGCGCGCAGCACTACATCAGTGACATCGGCCTGATCGGCGCGCGCACCGCGGTCGGGGATGGCGACGACACCGTCGATGGTTTTCATATTTTCACCGGCGGCGGCTTTGGTCCCGACGCCGAGGTCGGGCAGGAAGTGTTTCACGACATTACGGCGGAAGATGCGCCTGTCTATGTCGAGCGTTTGTTGAAAGCTTATCTCTCCCATCGCACCTCACCCGACGAGACGTTCCTCACCTTCGCGCGCCGCCATGGCGGCGAGACGCTGCGCAAATTGGCCGATGCCGAGGCTTCGACATGAACCAGATGACACCGCCTCCGAAGATCGAGATCATTCCTTCCAGCGCGCCATTTTCCGATGCGCAGCGTTCCTGGCTCAATGGCTTCTTTGCCGGATTACTGACCGATGGCGGTCCGACGCCGCTGTCGTCGGAGCAGGGCGCGGCCATGTTGCAAGGGCCCGCAGGCGATGGCGATGACGGCGAGGCGCCCTGGCACGACCAGACCATGCCGATATCGGATCGCATGAAGCTCGCCGAGGGACGGCCGCTGCGCCGGCGCATGATGGCGGCGATGGCGCAGCAGGATTGCGGCCAATGCGGCTACAATTGCCACGATTATTCGGACGCGATCGCGAGCAAGGCGGAACCGCGGCTCAACCTCTGCGTCCCCGGCGGCAAAGAGACCGCCCGGATGCTGAAAGCGCTGAACGAGGAGTTGGAAAAGGCACCGGCGGCCTCGGCCACGCCGGCGACGGCGCCTGCCGCGGCACCTGTTGTCGTGGCGGAGCCTGGCCGTTCACGTGACAATCCCGTCGCGGCCACCTTCCTATCGCGTCGGCTGCTCAACAAGGCCGGATCGGAAAAGGAAACCTGGCACGTTGATTTCGACCTCTCCGGCGCCGGCCTCGACTACGTCGTCGGCGACTCCTTCGGCATCTTTGCCAACAACGATCTCGGACATGTCGACCAGATCATTGCCTTGCTGGGGGCCTCGCACACGACCAAGGTGCGCGGCAAGACGCTGCGCGAAGTATTGACCGATGAAGTTTCGCTGGCGCCGGCGCCCGACAGCCTGTTCGAATTGCTGTCCTACATCACCGGCGGCGCGCAGCGCGAAAAAGCACGCGCGCTGGCGCAGGGCGAGGATCCTGATGGCGATGCCGCAACGCTCGACGTGATGGCGGCGCTGCAGAAATTTTCAGGCGTGCGTCCGCATCCCGAAGCCTTCGTCGAGGCGCTGGAGCCGCTGCAGCCGCGGCTCTATTCGATCTCCTCGTCGCATAATGCGACGCCCGGCAAACTGTCGCTGACGGTCGACTGCGTGCGATACGTGATCGGCAAGCGCAAGCGCATCGGCCTTGCCTCCACCTTCCTCGCCGAGCGCATCAATCCTGGCGACGAACTCAGGGTATATGTGCAGAAGGCCCACGGTTTTGCGTTGCCGCAGGATCCGAAGGTGCCGATCATCATGATCGGGCCGGGCACCGGCATCGCACCGTTCCGCGCCTTCCTGCTCGACCGCAAGGCGACCGGCGCGCAGGGGAAGAACTGGCTGTTCTTCGGTCATCAGCGCAGCGCATCGGATTTCCTCTATGCCGATGAATTGAACGCGATGAAAACCGCCGGCCTGCTGACGCGGCTGTCGCTGGCGTGGTCGCGCGACGGCGACAAGAAATTCTATGTGCAGGACCGCATGCGCGAACTCGGCCGCGAAGTATGGACCTGGCTGGCCGATGGCGCGAACATCTACATCTGCGGCGACGCCAAGCGGATGGCGAAGGATGTAGAGCGCGCGCTGGTCGATATCGTCGCACAGTTCGGCGCGCGTTCGACCGACGAGGCGGTGCTGTTTGTCGCCGACCTCAAGAAGAAGGGCCGGTTCCAGCAGGACGT
>JAQGJO010000576.1 GCA_028290595.1 Hyphomicrobiales bacterium
GAAATCGGCGTACCCAGGCGGCTGATCCAAGCACACAAATCCAATGCGCGCATCAACGACCCCGAGATCTGGGAAGACTACCGGCGCCCGCGCGATGCGAGCGCGCACAAATATTCCCGTGGCGCGCTCGTGGTGTTCTCCGGCGGCGCCTCTCATACCGGTGCCGCGAGGCTGACGGCGAATGCTGGCCTGAGGGCTGGCGCAGGGCTGGTGACGATCGCCAGCCCCGCCGAGGCGATGGACATCAATGCCACGCATCTGACGGCCGTCATGCTGCGGCAGATCGAAGATATCGCCGACCTGAACGCCTGGCTCGTTGACAAGCGGCTGTCCACGTTCGTGCTCGGTCCCGGTTTCGGCATCGGGGCAAAGGCACGCGATTTTTCGCTGGCGCTGAGGGATCGCAAACTGGTGCTCGATGCCGACGGCATCACCAGCTTCAAGGATGATCCCGGCGCGTTGTTCGACGCCTTCGCGACCGGTGAGCCGCATCTGATCCTGTCTCCGCACGAAGGCGAATTCCGGCGGCTTTTTGCCGACATCGCCGATGACGCGAAACTGTCGAAGATCAATAAGGCGATCACCGCCGCGCGGCGCGCCAACGCCGCCGTCATCTACAAAGGTTCGGATACGGTCATCGCCAGCCCGGACGGCCGCGCTGCGATCAACATCAATGCGCCACCATCACTTGCCACGGCAGGCTCCGGCGACGTTCTGGCCGGCATCTGCGGCGCACTACTGGCGCAAGGCTATCCAGCCTACGAAGCCGCCTGCGCCGCCGTCTGGCATCACGGCGATGCGGCCAAACGAGCGGGCGAGGGGCTTACGGCCGAGACGCTGGTCGAGCACGTCTTGACCTGAACAATAGCGGACATTGACCTCCGAGGAGGTTCTTAGTATGTTCGCAGTCATTTGTTGGAGATTCACGACATGTCGCGACCTATCGTTAGCCGTCGGTTAGAAGCAGATGTAGAGAACGAGACTCGAGAGAAGTGGCGAGGCGATAGCGAAAAAGTGGCAACAACGACAATCCAAGGCCTTGAGTGGCTCGGTGTTGAGTTGAGTAGCCGCTACGACAAAGCCGACGAGTATGAAACTATGCTCAATATGATTGAAGATGTTTCCGACAATCTCGTTGGCCGAGTCGAGACAATATTCTGTGACAGCAAAGCCAATGTTTACAGTGTTAAGTTTCGCCAATGCAATTTGGCGCAGGCCAAAGTCTTGGGTGAACAACTTAACAATTCTTTTTACACACGCAACTGTTGGCACAACGGCTTATTTGTGACCGGAGCACACGGCGGTGAGCTTTTTTTTCAGCCTGGACATCGATGAAGATGCATGGAAACGAAGTGCGTAATCACTCCGCCGCCTGCCGCTTGATCGGCCGACGCTCCAGTAGGTCCTTGAGAAACTGCCCGGTATAGGAGCGCCTCTCCTTCACCACCTGTTCCGGCGTGCCCTCGGCAATGATCTCGCCGCCGCCGTCGCCGCCTTCGGGGCCGAAGTCGATGATCCAGTCGGCAGTCTTGATCTCTTCGAGATTGTGCTCGATGACCACGACCGAATTGCCTTGGTTGACCAGTTCGTGTAGCATTTCCAGCAGCTTCACCACGTCATGGAAGTGCAGGCCGGTGGTCGGCTCATCAAGGATATAGAGCGTGCGGCCGGTGGATTTCTTCGACAGCTCCTTGGCGAGCTTGACGCGCTGCGCCTCGCCGCCAGAGAGCGTATTGGCCTGCTGGCCGACCTTGATATAGCCGAGGCCGACTTCACGCAGTGCGGTCAGCTTGTCGCGCACGGCGGGCACGGCGGAGAAGAAATCGCAACCTTCCTCGACCGTCATGTCGAGCACGACGGAGATCGACTTCCCCTTGAAATGCACCGACAGCGTGTCGCGATTATAGCGTTTGCCGTGGCAAACGTCGCAAGTGACATAGACGTCGGGCAGGAAGAGCATCTCGATCTTGATCACGCCATCGCCCTGGCAGGCCTCGCAGCGGCCGCCCTTGACGTTGAACGAGAAACGGCCTGGCGCATAGCCGCGCGCCTTGGCTTCGGGCAGACCGGCGAACCAGTCGCGGATCGGCGTAAACGCGCCGGTATAGGTCGCGGGGTTCGAGCGCGGCGTGCGGCCGATCGGCGACTGGTCGATGTCGATGACCTTGTCGATATGTTCGAAACCGTCGATCCGGTCATGCTCGGCCGGGTTTTCGCGCGCGCCCATGATGCGGCGGGCGGCGGCCTTGTAGAGCGTCTCGATCAGGAAGGTGGACTTGCCGCCGCCCGACACGCCGGTGACAGCCGTGAAGACGCCGAGCGGGATGGCGGCCGTGACATTCTTGAGATTGTTGGCGCGGGCTCCGTGGATCTTGATCTCGCGGCCTTTCTTCGGCTTGCGGCGCTCGCCGGGAACCGCGACGGAAAGCTCGCCCGAGAGATATCTGCCGGTCAGCGAATTCGGGTTGTTCATGATGTCGGACGGCGTGCCCTCCGCCACCACGTGGCCGCCATGAATGCCGGCCGCCGGGCCGATATCGACGACATGGTCGGCAGACATGATCGCATCCTCGTCGTGCTCGACGACGATCACGGTATTGCCGATATCGCGCAGGTGCTTGAGCGTCTCAAGTAACCGGGCATTGTCGCGCTGGTGCAGCCCGATCGAGGGCTCGTCGAGCACGTAAAGCACGCCGGTAAGACCCGAACCGATCTGGGATGCAAGCCTGATCCGCTGGCTCTCACCGCCCGATAGCGTGCCTGAATTGCGCGACAGCGAGAGATATTCGAGGCCGACATCGTTGAGGAATTTCAGGCGGTCACGGATTTCCTTGAGGATACGAACCGCGATCTCGTTCTGCTTGGCGTTGAGATGTTCCGGCAGCGCGATGAACCAGGCATTGGCCACATTGATCGACATTTCCGAAACCTGGCCGATATGCAGCTTGTCGATCTTCACGGCCTGCGTTTCCGGCTTCAGGCGATAGCCGTTGCAGGCCGGGCAGGGAGCGGCACTCATGTAGCGCTCGATCTCCTCGCGCGACCAGGCGGAATCGGTTTCCTTCCAGCGGCGCTCGAGATTGGGGATGATGCCTTCGAATGTCTTGGTCGTCTGGTAGGAGCGCGCACCATCGGCATATTGAAAGGTGATCTCGCGCTTGCCGGTGCCGTTCAGCACGGCGTCCTGTGCTTCCTCGGAAAGCTCGCTCCAGCGGTTGGAGAGCTTGAAGCCGTAGGCCTTGCCGAGCGCTTCGAGCGTCTGGTTGTAATAGGGCGACGAGGATTTCGCCCAAGGCGCGACAGCGCCATCACGCAACGTCCGATTGGTTTCGGGAACGATCAGATCCGGATCGATCTTCTGCTGCGAGCCGAGGCCGTCACAGGACGGGCAGGCGCCGAAGGGATTGTTGAATGAGAACAGCCGCGGCTCGATCTCGGGAATGGTGAAACCTGAAACCGGGCAGGCGAACTTTTCCGAGAACATCACGCGCTCATGCGTATCGTTGAGCGACTTGTTAGCCGAGCCGCCTTCCGAGGTCTCCTCCGGTGGCAGCGGCTTGTCGGCGAATTCGGCAATCGCCAGGCCGTCGGCAAGCCTGAGCGAGGTCTCGAAGGAATCGGCCAGCCGCGACGCCATGTCCTGACGCACCACGATGCGGTCGACGACCACATCGATGTCATGCTTGTATTTCTTGTCGAGCACCGGCGCTTCGGCGATCTCGTAGAACTGGCCGTCGATCTTGACCCGCTGAAAACCCTTCTTCATCAGGTCTGCGAGTTCCTTCCTGTACTCGCCCTTGCGGCCGCGCACGATCGGCGCGAGGATATAGAGACGCGTGCCTTCTTCGTAATCCAGCACCCGATCGACCATCTGGCTGACGGTCTGGCTCTCGATTGGCAGGCCGGTGGCCGGTGAATAGGGCACGCCAACGCGGGCAAACAGCAGGCGCATATAGTCGTAGATTTCGGTGACGGTGCCGACCGTCGAGCGCGGATTGCGCGAGGTCGTCTTCTGCTCGATCGAGATTGCCGGCGATAGGCCATCGATCTGGTCGACATCCGGCTTCTGCATCATCTCCAGGAACTGGCGCGCATAGGCCGACAGGCTTTCGACATAGCGGCGCTGGCCCTCGGCATAGATCGTGTCGAAGGCGAGCGACGACTTGCCGGAGCCCGAAAGACCGGTCATCACGATCAGGCTGTTGCGCGGCAGGTCGAGATCGATATTCTTGAGGTTGTGCTCGCGCGCGCCACGAATGGAGATGTTCTTCAGTTCACTCATCAATGAAGGCTTTCGATAAGATTTGTCACCGGCCGGCGACCTGCGCGGAGCCCGGAATTGCTGCTTCTAACTATCCCAAACGCGGCTCGCTTGGCAAACGTTCGCCGCCAAAAAATGTCAGCATCCTGATGTCCGAATCCATTTGACAAGTCCTAGCGTAAATACTAGAACAAAGAAAGAACAAATTGCGAGAAACCATTTGCCTGCAACGGCATTAACTGTGGATGACGGCCTGTTGGGCG
This sequence comes from Hyphomicrobiales bacterium, assembly GCA_028290595.1. The sequence continues at coordinate 4,525 of JAQGJO010000576.1, forward strand.
CGCATCTCCGGTTCAAAGCGTCTATGGATGGTCTAGATTTAGTAGCGCGGGCGGAACCCGCGCGTGGCAAGGAAAATAGTGATGGCGGGCAGCGTTAACAAGGTCATTCTCATTGGTAATGTGGGCGCGGATCCCGAAATCCGCCGCACCCAAGACGGTCGTCCGATTGCCAACCTTCGCATCGCGACTTCGGAAACGTGGCGTGACAAGAATTCCGGCGAGCGCAAGGAAAAGACCGAATGGCACACCGTGGTGGTGTTCAATGAAGGTCTCTGCAAGGTCGTCGAACAATATGTCAAGAAGGGTGCCAAGCTCTATATCGAAGGCGCGCTGCAGACCCGCAAGTGGCAGGACCAGACAGGCAACGACCGCTACTCGACGGAAATCGTGTTGCAGGGTTTTGGCTCCACGCTCACCATGCTGGATGGTCGCGGCGAGGGCGGTGGACGCAGCCCGCAGGGCGGCGGCAATGACGATTACGACCAGAGCAGTGGCTTCGACGGGGGCAATGGCGGACGCAGCACACCGGCGCGCGCGCCGGCCAGCGGCAACCGTTCGTCATCGCCCGCGCCAAGCTTCTCGCGCGACATGGACGATGACATTCCGTTCTGATCGGAGAAACGACGGCATCCGAACCGATGGCTGCTGCTGATATCGAGGAAATGGCGGGAGCAGGGCATGGCCTCCATGTCTATGCAGATGGTTGCTACGAGCCGGAAAGCGAAACGGGCGGCTGGGCCTTTGTTGCCTACCGCGACGGTCTGGAGATTGCGTCCTGCTTCGGCAATATCGAGCGGTCATCGAACAATGCCATGGAGTTGATCGCTCTGCTGGAGGCTGCAAGGTGGGTCGGCGCCAATGCCGCAGGCGAGGCGGCTATCATCTGGTCCGATTCCGTATATGCCGTGAACGGCTGCAACCAGTGGCGGCATATCTGGAAGAACGCTGATTGGCGGAAGAAAGCCCCGGGTTCGAATGCCAGGAGTCGAACCGTCGCCAATCCTGAGCTCTGGAAGGCACTTGATGCGGTGCTGTCGAGGAATGCGCTTCTGACAATTGGCTGGTGCAAGGGTCATTCCGGCATTCATGGCAACGACAAGGCGGACAAATTGGCGGAACTCGGGCGGTGTTCGTGACAGCTACGGCCCGGTATAGACCGTCATCGAAGCGCGTATGCCGTCGATAACGAACTGGACCGCCAAGGCCGCGAGCAGCACGCCGAGAAGCCGGGTCAGGATCGCCCGGCCGGTCTGTCCGAGATAGCGGTCGATGCGATCGGCGATCATCAGGGCGGCCAGGATGATGGCGAAGACCACGGCGATGACGACGATTAACTGGACGCGCTGGAAAGCCGTGGGAAAATTGCCGGCGAGCAGGATCGTCGCCGAGATCGATCCCGGGCCCGAAATCAGCGGAATCGCCAGCGGGAAGACCGCGAGATTCTGGATGTGATCCTTGGTGATCGCCGTCTCGCTCGTCTTCTCCTTGCGCTCCTGGCGTTTCTCGAAGACCATTTCAAAGGCAATGAAGAACAGCAGGAAACCGCCTGCGATGCGGAAGGCCGGCAGCGATATGCCGAGCACACCGAGCACGCCCGCGCCCGTGATTGCAAAGACCGACAGGATGATAAAGGCGATGAGCGTACCGCGAAGCGCCGTCTGTTTTCGCTGGGCGGCGTTCATGCCCGCCGTCAGGCCGAGGAATATCGGCGCGAGGCCGGGCGGGTCCGTGGTCACCAGAAGCGTGGTGAAGGCATTGATCAGCTCCGCCGTCGTCGCCATATATGTCCCCTGTTTCCTCTTTTTCCGACAGCGTGCCGGACGTGCTGCGCCAAGGCAAGCAAATAGCGCGCAACGGGCTGGAAAAAGAGGCAAAACCTGTTCATAAGGCAGCCTCGAAATTGGCCTTATGACGGCCTATCGGCTATAACGGCGGCAGTGATTCCTTCATAAGGAAATGTGAGAACTTTGTCAGAGATTACCCCCCCAGGCGGCAAGGGCCCGAGCGGCATCGAACCAATCTCCATCATCGAGGAAATGCAGCGCTCATATCTCGATTACGCGATGAGCGTGATCGTCAGCCGCGCATTGCCCGACGTTCGTGACGGATTGAAGCCGGTGCATCGGCGCATCCTGTTCGGCATGAACGAACTCGGCATCGACTGGAACAAGAAATACGTCAAATGCGCCCGCGTCACCGGCGACGTGATGGGTAAATATCACCCGCACGGCAATGCTGCGATCTACGATGCGCTGGCCCGCATGGCCCAGCATTGGTCGCTTCGGCTGCCGCTGATCGATGGTCAGGGCAATTTCGGCTCCGTCGACGGCGATCCGCCAGCAGCCGAACGGTACACCGAAGCTCGCCTCGCCAAGCCGGCGATGGCCTTGCTCGAGGATATCGACAAGGACACGGTTGATTTCGGCCCGAACTATGACGGCTCGCGCGACGAGCCTCTGGTCCTGCCCGCGCGCTACCCCAATCTGCTGGTCAACGGCGCGGGCGGCATCGCGGTCGGCATGGCGACCACCATTCCGCCGCACAAGCGCGGCGAAGTCATTGATGGCTGCATCGCACTGCTCGCCAATCCGTCGAGGGCTTTGCCGCAGATCCTGGAGATCCTTCCAGGTCC
>JAQGJO010000323.1 GCA_028290595.1 Hyphomicrobiales bacterium
TAGAAGCGGCCATGGCGCAGCGTTCACGCTCGCGATCCCACCCGAGTTGAATCATCTCTGCTTCGTCGTCCTCCTCGTCTTCGTCGGAACCGTCGAGATCGAAGCGCAACAGAAGCGCGCGGGCGCAAGCGCGTATGCGCCAGCCGTCACGGCGGGCGTCGTCGCAGATTGCCGGGATCAACCGCGCCACATCCTCGGTGACGTCGCGGGCCCAGCCTTCGGAAGGATTGCATTCGACGATACGGATGACAGCGCAATCGGGAAGATCGTTGTCGCAAAGTGCGCGGGCGATGTCCCCTTGGCTGGCATGGGCGTTCCATTCTGTCGCGGTGGCAAGGCCGCGATGGTCGCGCTGCACGACGAAGGCGTGGCGCTCGAAATCGATGTGCGAGGGGAGGCTTGCTGGCATATCTCACTCCGGTTGGAAGTGAAATATAGTAATACTAAAAATTTAAGTCAAGAGAAAATGATGTATTGCTAAAGATATTTGGATATCGATCACTTCGCAAGTAAGGGCTTCGTGGCGCTGGCAACTCTTTCCTCGCCGGCGCGTTAAACTCGATTGAGCGGGATTTCATGTGACAATCCGCGTGGTTACCTACAACGTTCATCGGTGTCTTGGGACTGACGGCCGATATTCGACGGCGCGGATCGCCGATGTGCTGGCGGGCATTGATGCCGATATCATTGCCTTGCAGGAGCTCGACCTGAAAAGAGGCCGCAGCGGGTCTGTCGACCAGGCGCATGATATCGCGCGCCGGCTCAAGATGACCCACCAGTTTCACCCGGCGCTGAAAGTGCTGGATGAGTCCTATGGCGACGCTGTTCTCAGCCGGTATCCGATGCGGCTGATCAAAGCCGCCGCAATTCCGGGCTTTTACCGGATGGAACCGCGTGGCGCCGTCTGGGTCGAAGTTTCGACGGATGAAGGGCGGTTGCAGATCCTGAATACGCATATGGGGCTTCTGAATTTGGAACGGCGGCGCCAGATCAATTGTCTGATGGGCCTGGAATGGCTTGGCAGTCAGAGATGCGCCGGAGCCGTGGTCTTTCTTGGCGACCTCAATGCGCGGCCGGGGTCGTTTACGCTCAGGCAATTATCGAAGCGGCTGTCGGATGTGAGACGTAAAATCCACAAACGCCTGCAACCGACCTATCCCAGCACAAGACCTTTTCTTCGGCTCGACCATATTTTCGTCAGCGCCGACGTTCACGTCGCCGGCGCCTTTGTCGTCGCCGATGCAACGGCACGGCTGGCTTCCGATCATCTGCCGCTGTGCGCGGATATCTCTCTTGTCGCGGGCTGAGACATGACGGATACCGCGCAACACCATATCCGCGCCTCCAGGAAAATGTTGCAGGCATCGCTTGTCGTGGTAGCGGCGCTCATCGGCATTGCGCTGATCGCGCATTCCCTGCGCCAGTACAATCCGGCACAACTCGCTGACGCGATCGAGCGGTTTCCATCGGCGCGGATGTTGACGGCCATGGGCTTTGCGGCTGGCAGCTATTTCTGCCTGACGTTTTTCGACTATCTCGGCTTGCGCTATGCCGGGTGCGGCTTGCCTTGGCGCAAAGCGGCGCTGGCGTCGTTCACCAGTCTCTCCCTCGGCCACAATATCGGCTTCTCCGCGTTGAGCGCCGGGGTTCTGCGATACCGCTTCTATTCAAGATGGGGCGCCAGCGCCGAGCAGGTCGTCAAAGTGATCTTTGTCAGCGCCACAAGCGTGGCGGTCGGGCTCGCGACGCTTGCAGGTCTGGCGGTGCTGGTTGACCCTGCTGCCGTGCAATTGCCAGGTGGCATGCCGCATCTTGCTATCCCTGCCATTGTGTTTTTCGTGGTTCCTATCGGCTATGTGGCGGCGTGCCTGGTGCTGCGCAGATCCCACGTCTACAAGGGAGTCACCTTGCAGTTGCCGTCGCCGCAGATCGCCTGCCTGCAGGTTGTCGTCGGCACGCTGAACTTCCTTTGCGTTGCCGCATGTCTGCAACAGTGTCTGCTGGCGGTGCATGATGTCGGCTTCACCAGGGTAGCCGCGGCCTATGTGGCGGGCAATATCGCCACCATCGCGACGCATGTGCCGGGTGGCCTGGGCGTGCTCGAGACGGTGGTTCAGTTTGTCGTCGGCAAGCAGGGGGTCATCATTCCGCTGCTGATGTTCCGACTGATATATTTCATCATTCCGCTCGTGCTGGGGAGCGCATTGCTGATCGGTAGCGAGACCTATTTCAAATCTCACGCGGCCCGCGCCTAGCGCATCTTCAAAAGCCAGTCGGGCTCGAACGGCGCCATCGGGTCGAAGAGGCCGGTGCCGAAGACAGGCTCCCGCGGGCCTCTGTCGCTCAAGGCGGGGAAAGCCCGAAGCCGCCGCGGCTTTGTGTTGAGGCGTTCGATCGTCTCGATCATCGAGCCGGTCTCGTGCTCGCAATGGGCAAAATGCTCGACCGTCGTATCGAGATGCTCGGCGAGTAGCGAATGGCGCGCCTGCTTGATGTCGCGGCATTGGGAGGGTTGCGTCGCCATCAAGGTCGCATCGAGTTCGCTGTCGAGCTCGACCGAGCGATTGTTGAGATTGGACGAGCCGGTTCGCAAAAAGCGATCGTCGACGATGATCATCTTGGAATGGATGAGGATCGGCTCTTCGCCGTCGTCGGACGGCACGACCGGATAATAGACCTGGAAACGGCCGAACCTGTCGGATGCAGCGAGACGGCGGATCAGCCGGTCGCGGTTCTCGCCCAGCACCCAACGCTCGAGACGCGAGTGAGCGCTCATGCTAGCGACGACGACGATCTCGGGGCCTTCGCCGGCCTGCAGCAGACCTTCCAGAACGTCGCCAACGAACGGCGCGGTAAAATACTGGCTCTCGATGAAAATGCTCTTCTTGGCCGCGCGCAGGAGATCGATGGTGAGATGGTAGGATTCGCGTGCGCGGTGGCGCGGACCCCAGCATGGCATGGAGCGCGACAAAGCGATGTCGCAGCCCTGAAACGCAGCGGGATAGTCGTCGATCCAAAGTACCGGCTCATCACGCGGTACCTCGGCGATGGTTTCGCCGGTGGCTTCGTTCCAGCGCGTGCGCGCCGCCTTCGACAAGAGAGCTGCGGCGTCTCCGTTGAGCATGAGCTGCAGATCGTGCACGGGAGGGTAGCGACTACCGTCGGGGCAGGTGCGGCGTAAATCATGGGCAAAATGATAGCGCGTGTCCCAGCGGTCCACCGTCACGTCCATGCCGCCGATGAAGGCCAGTTGTCCGTCGATGCTGACGATCTTCTGGTGATGCGACGCATAGATGGGATGGGTGGTGTCGAGGCGAAGGCGAATGCGGGGATGATGTTGCCAGAAATCGCCGATCAGCAGTTCTGCGGGTGAACTCGGCGCGTGCACGACCGCAATGCTCCATACGAGAATGCGCACTTCGAGGTCAGGTGTTTCCTCGACGCGCTTGCGTAGCAGTTCGCCGATGGTCGGCGCGTTTGCGTCGTCGCGCTGCAGCCGTACATGGCCGTCAAAATCCCAAGCGATGATCCAGATCGAACGCCGCGCGAGCCTGATTGCTTTGGCAAGGGCCTCGAAATAATTGCAGCCATCGACGAGCAGCGCGCCCTTGTCGACCTTGGTGAGCGCCTGACAGTTCTGACCCGGCTGGAAGAATGAATCTGCCATCTCACGTGCGCGTGGCGCGAGGGGAGCGGTGTCTGCGTCGAGGGGCAAGGCAAACCCTATTTGAAACAGGCGAGAGCTTGAACTGAACGCGCCTTCCCCACATTTGCCGGAAAGGCGCGTGCGATCAGAAAGTGTCCTGATTGTACGGGCAGGTCACGTTCGGCACCCAGACGAGACGATTGCCCTGGCGCACCTGCTCGCGGCCCCCATAACAGCCGTTGGCGCCCTGGAACGCATCCGGCCGGCCGCGCGGGACATTGCCGTAATAGGCCGGATCGCCGCCGTAGGAACGCGGGGCGGCAGCATAGGTGCCGGCGCCATAGCCGCCGCCGACGCGCACCCTGTTGTGGCGATAGACGTAACGCGGCTGGGTCTGTTCATAATAGGAATGATGATGGCGCTTGGATTTCGCCTGCGCCGGGGCTGCACCGAGCAGGCCGAGCGAGGCGAGGAGCGAGGCTCCGATAAGGGCGGTCCTTAGCATGTGCAGTCCTCCTGTTAAGAGTGGAAACTTTCAAGCTTACCATAAGGTTCCGCAGAGAGTTGGCGAGCGGGCCGCCACGCTCTTACGTGTGGCGCCTGCCTGCCTCTGACAAGCTGCGGAAAGTGATCGACCAGCGCGTCACCGTCATTTCGGCGATGCTGTGCTCCCAGGCGTGCCGGGCTTCCCCACTGAGGTGATAGATCGAGCGCGGCGCTAGCACCGCCGAGCGGCGGTCGAACCCGCTTGGCCTGCGGCGGCGAAACCGCATGGTCGCCGGGGCGCCTAGCGAGATACCGAGAACATGCTCGAATAGGGGTCTGTCGCGATGCCAGCCGATGCCGGCGCCGGGATCGTAGCGGATCAGCAAAGCCTGGACTAAATCCGACGGCTGCAAGCCTGCGAAGCGGGCGGCGCGCTGTCGCACCGGCAGGAGCCAATCTGGAATGGAATCCGCTAAATCCATGCTGGCGCGGTCGAAATCATAGCGCCAGCCAAACGAGGCGGTCAGCCGTTTGCCGGTCCATCCCTGAAAGCGGAATGGCGATAGATCGATCGCTCCGATGGCGGCGATGAGGGCTTGTTCTTCATCGGGCGTCACAATGTCGATGGCCTGAGCCAGGCCGTCGAGCAGGGGTTGATTGAAGAGGTCGGGTTGAGAAGAGGGCATTCGCTTCAGCCTGTGAGTCCCAGCTCATATGGGTTTCATCCCGAAAATCGCAATTCAGAGATCTAACGATGCGCATGTCCCCGATGGATCGAATCTGCCGATCGTGCGTTGTCGCGGGG
>JAQGJO010000029.1 GCA_028290595.1 Hyphomicrobiales bacterium
TCGCAACTTTCCGGCGCGGATGCGATGGTCTGCGAACTGGCGGATGACCATATGCAGTCGGAAGATATGCCGGCGTTTATCGAAACCTTATCCGCCGCTGCTGATGCGGATCATGTCGACGGAATTATCGCCGCCCATACCAGCCCGCCCGGCGAAAGCAATCTGGTTCACCATCGTGACGATATCGACCGCTGCTTTGCCGGTGAGACAGTCGAGGACATTCTGCAGGCGCTGGATCAACAACAGAACGAGTTCTGTTCGGAAGCTGCCACGCGCATGCGCCGGCATTCGCCGACATCGCTGAAGGTGACCTTGCGCGCTTTGCGGCAGGCGCGGTTGCTGCCTGATCTGGAGGCCTGCCTGCAGATGGAATATCGCGTCGCCACCGCCTGTATTCGTGGCCATGATATGATCGAGGGCATCCGCGCGGTGGTCGTCGATAAGGACCAGTCGCCGGCGTGGCGGCCGGCGCAGCTTGCAGACGTGAGCGAGGAAGGTGTTCAATCCTTCTTCGATCCGCCGCCGCGAGGCGATGTTCAGTTCAGCGCATAAGTGTTGGGAGAGACAGATGGCGACAATTGGGTTCATAGGTCTCGGCAATATGGGCACGCCCATGCTGGCCAATCTCGTCAAGGCCGGCCACAACGTGACGGCCTTCGATCTCTCCGAAACGGCACGAGAAGCCGGCAAAGCCGCCGGTGGAGCGATCGCCGCAAGCGCCGGTGATGTGGTCAAAGGGGCCGACATCGTCATCACAATGTTGCCTGCTGGCAGGCATGTTCTATCGGTCTATCAGGATACGACCGGTCCCCTCCATCAAGCGACGCCCGGCACTTTGTTCATCGACTGTTCGACCATCGACGTCACCAGCGCCAGAAGCGCCCATGAGCTTGCCCGCAAGGCGGGCATGCTGTCGCTCGACGCGCCGGTCTCCGGCGGTGTCGGCGGCGCCACGGCGGGCACCTTGACGTTCATGGTCGGCGGCGAACAGCAAGCCTTCGCCAAGGGCGAGAACGTGCTGGCCAACATGGGCAGGAAGATCGTCCATTGCGGCGGCGACGGCGCCGGGCAGGCGGCGAAGATTTGCAACAATATGCTGCTCGGCATTTCCATGATCGCCACGGGTGAAGCTTTCGCGCTCGGCGAAAGACTGGGCCTGACCCATCAGGCTCTGTTCGATGTCATATCGACGGCGTCGGGCCAGTGCTGGTCCGTGACGTCCTACTGTCCGGTGCCGGGACCCGTGCCGGCGAGCCCGGCCAACAATGATTACAAGCCGGGCTTTGCCGCCGAACTGATGCTGAAGGATCTGTCGCTGGCGCTCGAAGCGGCCCAATCGACGGCCACGGATTGCGCGCTGGGCAAGCATGCCCAGGAGATTTATGCCAGGTTCAACGCAGCCGGACATGCCGGCGAAGATTTTTCCGCCGTCATCAGGGACGTGCGCGCCCGCTCTGGAGGATAGAATGACTGCGACCGATCTGAAAACCTATGAAAGCATTCTCGTCGAGCGGCGCGGCCGCGCCGGCCTGATCACGCTCAATCGCCCGCAGGCGCTGAATGCCCTGAACCGCCAGATCATGCTCGACGTCACCGATGCCGTGAGCGTGTTCGATGCTGATGACAGCATCGGCGCCATGGTCATCACCGGCTCGGCGAAAGCCTTCGCCGCCGGCGCCGACATCAAGGAAATGCAGTCGCTAGGTTATGTGGATATTTTCAAGTCCGACAAATTCGGTGCATGGGATATCCTTGTGCGGGCGCGCAAGCCCGTCATCGCCGCGGTTGCGGGCTTTGCGCTTGGCGGCGGCTGCGAGCTCGCCATGATGTGCGATTTCATTCTCGCCGCCGACACCGCGAAATTCGGCCAGCCGGAAATCAAGCTTGGCGTCACGCCCGGCATGGGCGGCACGCAGCGCTTCACCCGTGCCGTCGGCAAGGCGAAGGCCATGGAAATGTGCCTGACCGGCCGCATGATGGACGCGGCCGAGGCCGAGCGGGCAGGGCTTGTCGCTCGCATCGTCGAAGCCGACAAATTGCTCGACGACGCCATTGCGACGGCGCAGGCAATTGCCGGCCTATCCATGCCCGTCGTCATGATGGTGAAGGAATGCGTCAACGCCGCGCAGGATATGTCGCTGACTGAAGGCCTGCGCTTTGAGAAGCGCGTCTTTCACTCGACCTTCGCACTCGCAGACCAGAAGGAAGGCATGCAGGCCTTCGTCGACAAGCGTAAGGCGGACTTCAAGAACGCCTGACGCTGGGGAACCGCTGTCATTCCCGACGCGCACGAGTGTGCGAGCGGGAAACCAGGAGCCAAGGCACGAGTCCAGGAAACTGCACGTTGCCTCTGGATCCCCGCTCGCCTGCTTCGCAGACGCCGGGGATGACAGATTCCATCAGGCGATACCCGCCACCAGCCGGATCGCCCGCACAACGCCTTCCGGATCGGCGATGCCCTGTCCGGCAATGTCGAAGGCGCTGCCGTGGCCGGTGCTGGAAAACAGCGCGCCGCCGCCGATCGACAGCGCCGAGGCGGTGCGCCCGGCGAGCAGCTTCACCGGCACATGGCCTTGGTCGTGATACATGGCGACGAAACAGTCGATGTCCTTGCGGCCGAGCATGAGATCGGCGCCGACCGGCCCTTCGGCCTGAATGCCGGCAGCCTGCAGCCGCGCGACGGCAGGCGCCGTGATGCGCTCGTCATCATCGCCGAACAGGCCGTTTTCGCCCGCATGAGGATTGATGCCGAAGACGCCGATGCGTGGGGTCACGATACCGAGCTGCTTGAGTGCCGTATCGGCAGTCTTTGCGGCGGCCTCGACGAGATCGGGCGTCAGGCGCCCAAGCGCACGCGACAATTGCTCGTGCAGGGTGGCATGCACGATGCGCAAGCCGCCGCCGACCAGCATCAGAAACACGCTGTCCTCCGGTACGCCGGACAGTTCCGCAATAAGTCCGGGATAGCCGGAAAACACGATACCGGCCGCATTGATCGCCGTCTCGTTGTGCGGGCAGCCGACAATGCCGCCGGCTTTGCCTTCGCCGACGAACGCCATGGCGGCGGCGAGATAGGCGACGGTGGCGCGCCCGGCTTCGGCATCGATCGTGCCCGGCTTGAAAGCTGCGTGGGGCAGGGCATCGATGGCGAGCACGCGGATGACGCCAGGCGCGGGTTCGGCATCGGCATTTGCAATCGCCATGTCGGGCGCGACCATGCGCGCATAATGTTCGACGACATAGCGATCGCCGGCGAGGACGACATTCGGTCCGTGACCGCCGGCGAAATGCGCGGCGGCCTTGACCGCAATCTCCGGGCCGATGCCGTTAGGGTCGCCAAGCGTGACGGCGATGGTCTGTGGGCTCCTTGTCATAGCGGGATCGCCAGCAAGGTATCGAAGCGCGAACTGTCGCAGACCACCAGGCGTTCCACCAGCTTCGGCACATTCGAGCCGATGTTCCAGATGTCGAGATAACGGCCGGTGGCGAAGAGGTCGGTGGTGCCGTCGAGCATGATGCGCGCCACCATGAACGGCGTCTCCGTGCGCACGCCGTGCGCGTCGTCGCCGAGGATCGACGGAAGTATCGACGGCATGCCCAGAATATGCCGGTAGGCTTGCCGCTCGTAAATATTGGCTTCGCGTAACGCGGTGATGCGGTCGGTCAGCATGCCGCGCGAATTGGCGAAGACGACGGAGGCTTCATAGCCTTCGTTATGGCTTGAGGCCGAAGTGATCTTGTAGATGCAGCTCTCGAGAAAGAACGAAGGCCATTCCTCAAGCCGGTCGTCGTCGATGCAGCGGGCATAATCGGCTTGCACGCGGGCGATGGCGAAAAAGATATCGTGGGTGATGTGCGACATAGTCTTGGGGAACTCTCGTCAGATGCCGGTCTGGGCGCGCCAGGCTTTCCAGAAGCCACGGATCGAGGCTTCGGTAACGCGGCTTTCGCTGCTCTCGGCGGTTGAGCCGCCCATTTGCAGAACTGCCCGCTCATCGGGCGCCGCCTTGACGCCGCGCTGCACAAAGCCGCCGACGCAGCCATCCTCCATCGAGATGAAGCCGGCGGGACCGACGAGATTGGCCTGTTTCAGGCGTGTCAGCCGCTGTTCCGGCGTGTCGGTCTCGAAGCCGAGAATGGTCCAGTTGAGATCGGTGCGGTCCGGCGCGCGCGGCACCACCTGGCGGATGGCAATGCAGTTCTGAATCTGCTGCAGGATGAACGTCGGGAACACAGACAGGATCTGCAGGGTGATGTCGTCGCCGAGCTCATTGAAGCCCTGCAGCAGGCTGGGATCCTGCAACCGGTATTTGCTGTCGGAGCGGAGGTTCTGCTGGGCATATTCGCCGCCAGCGGCACTGGCTTTGCGGTCGATGGCGGAATAACTGACGTGATGCCCGCCGGTCTCATCAACTACGATCGCGCCTTTCTGCGACAGCCGTTTGAGTTCGAATGTCGTGAAGAAGAGATGCAGGATACTGGCGTGATAAGAGTCTTTCACGTTCTCGACATAGAGCTTCCAGTTGTTCGGTAGCTCCTGGGTATAGCGCCCCAGCACCACCGGTTTGCGGCCTGCCAGCACGCGGCCGATGCGCGGTTCGATCTCAGGGCCAAGCCAGCTCTTGAAGTCCGGCGCATCGGCGCTGAACGAGCCGAACACCAGGCCGTGCAGGCGCGCGATCTTCAACTGGCGCGGGCCATGGTCTGCGACCTTGAAATCCGGCGGCATGCCGCCCTTGCCCTTGATGCCTTTCTGAAAGGCGACACCGGTCAGCTTGCCTTTCAGGTCATAGGTCCAGGCATGATAGACGCAGGCGAAATCCTTCTTGCCTTTGCCCTTGGCGTCGAGGCAGATCAGCGCGCCGCGATGGGCGCAGCGGTTCTCAAAAGCGTGGATTTCGCCGTCCGTGTCGCGGGTGACGACCACTGACGCGTCGCCGATCGCCGTGGTGCGAAAATCCCCGGCATCGGGTAT
>JAQGJO010000033.1 GCA_028290595.1 Hyphomicrobiales bacterium
AATTTCAATATCGGTCTGACGGCAGCATTGGGAACAGCGGCTGCCGGTTCACCGGCAATGGCGCAGGCCTATCCGAACCAGGACATTCGCTTCGTCTGCGCGTTTCCGCCGGGCAGCGGGTCCGATGTCATCGTGCGCTATTATTCCGAGAAGATCCGGCCGCTCGCCGGCCGGACCATCGTCGTCGACAACCGGCCGGGCGCCGGCGGCAATCTCGCCACCGAATACGTGTCGCGCGCCAAGCCGGACGGCTATACGATCTACGTGCACACGGGCTCTTCCGTGTCGGCGAACATGCACACGTTCAAAAAGCCGCCGGTCGATGCCGGCAAGGCCTTGCAGGTGGTCGCCACCATCAACAAGCAAGCGTTCATGATCGTCGTGCATCCCGACAGCCCTCACAAGACGCTGCAGGACCTGACGAAAGCTCTCAAGGCCAAGGGCGACAAGGCGAGCTACGCCGCGTCCGCCACGTCAGGCAAGGTGCTGGCCGAGCTCTACAAGAGCATTGCCGGCGTGCAGGCGGTCGAAGTGAATTACCGGATGGCGCAGGATTCGCTCAACGATCTGGCGACCGGCGCAGCGGATTTCGGCTCGCACGATCCGCAATTCGCCCTGGCGCAGGCGGATCAGGGCCGGCTGCGTATTCTTGCCGTTGCCACCGGCGATCGCCTGCAATCGCAGCCGCAACTGCCGACCATGGCGGAAGGCGGCGTGCCGGGCATCGATCTCGTCGGCTGGTTTGCCGCCATGGTGCCGGCGGGCACGCCGCGCCCGATCGTCACTCAGATCGCCGGCTGGTTCAATCAGGTGACGGGGTCGGCCGAGGGCAAGGAATTCCTCAACAAGTTCGGCGGCGATCCCTATATCAGCACGCCGGAAGAAGGCCAGGCGCGTCTGCTCAAGGACATCCAGGCCTGGGGTGATTACGTCCGCATCGCCAAGATCGAGCCGCAAGGCTGATTAACGACTGATCTGATTGCGCTGGCATGTGGGCACACGTTTGCGAGGGTATTCATCGAGCATTCTAATAAGGGGGAGGCACATGAGCGGAGCATCTGGACTGACGAGAAGAGCGGTTTCTCTGGGAGGAGCAGCCGCCGGTGTTGCCGCAATGACGCGGGGCGCTGCGGCGCAGGAGTTTCCGTCTCAGGACTTTCATCTGGTCTGCGCCTTTCCGCCGGGCAGCGGCGCCGACGTGATTGTGCGGTATTATTCCGAGCGGCTGCGGCCGGTCGTCGGCCGTTCGCTGATCGTCGAGAACAGGTCGGGCGCCGGCGGCAATATCGCCACTGAATATGCGGCACGGGCCAGGCCTGATGGTTACACGGTCTATGTTCATGCCGGCAGCGGTCTTGCCGCCAACATGTCTTTGTTCAAGAAGCCGCCGGTCGATGTCGGCAAAGCCTTCCAGGTGGTGGCGACGATCAATCGTCAGCCGTTCATGCTGGTGGTCGATGCCAAACAGCCGTGGAAAACCGTTGCCGAATTGACTGACTTTCTGAAGAAGAAAGGCGACAAGGCGACCTATGCCACCGCTGCGCCGACGGGCACCGTGATGGGCGAGCTCTACAAGGTGACTGCCGGGCTCAGTGCGCTCGAAGTGCCTTACAAGAATGCGATCGATTGCCTCAACGACATGTCGAATGGCTCGATCGACTACGGCATGCATGACCCGGTGTTCGCGCTCGCCCAGGCGCGCGAGGGCCGGCTGCGGATCCTGGCCGTGAGCACGGGCGAGCGGCTGAAGGCCAATCCGGATTTGCCGACGATGAATGAATCCGGCGTCAAGGGCATGGACATTACCGGCTGGTGGTCGGCACAGGTGCCGGCGGCGACACCGCGTCCGATTGTCGATCAGCTGGCCAAATGGTTCAACCAGGTGACGTCCAGCGAGGAAACCAAGAAATTCCTCAACGGCTTCGGTGGCGATCCGATGATCGAGACGCCAGAGCAGGGGCAGGCGCGGCTGGTGAAAGACGTCGAGACGTGGAAGGAATATGTCCGCGTCGGCAAGATCGAGCCGCAGGGATAGCGTCGTGATATTGCGCCCGTCCTTTTTTAGGACGGGCGCGTCAAGCCGCAATCCTAAGCGTGCGCTGCCTGCAGCAGTTTCTCGCGCTTGATCTTCAGCCAGTTGGCGAGGCCTTCATGGGCTTCGCTCTTCTCTTTCTCCTGATATCCCGGCGGCTCGGTGCGGGTGGTGATTTCCAGGCGCAGGCCGTTGGGATCGAAGAAATAGATCGACTTGATGAACTCGTGATCGACGACGCCGAGCACTTCGACGCCGGCGGCATCGAGCCGCTGCTTCATCGCCTCGACATCGGCGACGCTCGGCACTTCGACGGCAAAATGCTGCACCCATTTGGGCACGTTGGGCGAGGGCAGCGGCATGGCGTTGTTGCCGAGATCGAAGAAGGCGATGTAAGAGCCATCGCCCATTTCAAAGAACAGATGGGCATAGGGGCCTGGCTCGCCGGTGCTCGGAACGGAATCGACCAGCATGCACGAGACCAGCGGCAGGCCGAGAATGTCTTCGTAAAAGGCGCGCGTCTCCTCCGCATCGCGGCAGGGATAGGCGTAGTGAAAAAGACCTTTGATCGGAGACTTGGTTGGAGAGTTGGCCGACATGACAGCTCCTGCGCGAAAATGAAAATGTTGCCGGGAGCTTGTGCGCGTCGCGCGCATTTCGTCAAGACTTGAGCCTCAAAACTGAGCCCCTGGGACAGTAACTTTCGCTTCGCTCGTCGCCACGCTACAGTCCTGCCCACATTGAACAAATCAGAGGAACCGCCCATGTCCGATACGACCGCCGTGCCCAAGATCGACCCGGACGCGGAACGTCTGTTGATGGCGATGCGCACCGCCAACCGGCCGCCGTTCGAGCAATTGACGCCGGATCAGGCGCGGGCCGCCTGGCAGATGATGCGCAAGGCGATGAACCAGTTTGTGCCGCCGATGGCGGATGTGCGTTCCCTGGCGGCAGAGGGGCCGAACGGGCCGATCCCGATGCGTCTCTATCGCAGCCAGGCCGTGGCGGCCGATCGCAACAGCCCGGTGCTGGTGTTTTTCCATGGCGGCGGTTGGGTCGTCGGCGATCTCGATACCCATGACGTGCTCGCCCGCCATCTCGCCAATGCGGTCGAGGGCGTGTCGATCGCGGTCGATTACCGACTGGCGCCGGAGCATAAATTTCCCGCTGCTGCCGAAGACGCTATTGCCGCGACCCAGTGGATTGCGAAGAACGCACAGGAGCTGGGCGTGGATGCGTCGCGCATGGCTGTCGCCGGTGACAGCGCGGGCGGAAATCTCGCCACGGTCGCTGCTCTCGCCGCGGTGCGCGACGGGGCGCCGCGCATTCAGGCGCAGGCGCTGATCTATCCCACCGTCGATCTGCGCTGCGACTATCCGTCCTACGAACGCGTGGGGGCGGGCTATACCCTGACCAAGGCGTCGATGCATTGGTTCCGCGACCATTACCTCACCGATCCAAGCGAGATCGACGATTGGCGCGCCTCACCGATCCGGGCCAAAAACCTAAGCAAATTGCCACCGGCCTATGTCGTCACCGGCGGCCTCGATCCGCTGTGCGACGAGGGCGAAGCTTATGCGAAGGCGCTGGAGCAGGCGGGTGTCGAAGTGGTGTTCCGGCACTTCCCCGGCCAGATGCACGGGTTCGCCGGCCAGTTCGGATTGATCGGGGCCTCCGAGACAGTGAGCGCCGAGATCGGTGCCTTCATCCGCAAGCAATGGGCCTGATCTAGGTCTCATCACGCAGAGGATCTGGACAATGGGCACGCTTTGCCCATTGTGCATGCGTCTCTTTTGGCTTTTGCATGTCAAAGCATCTTTTTGGCGGATGTGCGTTGCCTTACACTGCCCCAGATCTTATTGGCTGACCGGAGCACCTGCCCGGCGCAAGGAGAGCGTTTATGGAATTCGGTATCTGGTCGAATGGTTTCAGGCCTCACACGTCGCCGGCGCAGACCTATGAAGAGGATCTTTTCGAAATCGTTCTGGCCGACAAACTCGGCTTTCGCGACGCCTATATCAGCGAGCATCACGGCGAGGCTGTCTATCTCGACAAGGTCGACACGCTGCCGGTTCCCGAACTGCTGATGTGCAAGGCGGCGGCGCTGACCAAAAACATTCGCATGGGCGCCGCCATCAAGATCGCGCATCTGCAGCATCCCGTCGATGTCGCGATCCAGGCCGCGGTGACCGAACATCTTCTCGGCAAGGGGCGGTTCATTTTCGGCTTCGGTTCCGGCGTGCCGACGGCTGTGTTCTGCGAAGAGCGCGGTCTCAGCTTCGAGGACCGGCACGAGCGTCTTGCCGAATCTCTCGAACTCATCATGAAATGCTGGACCAGCAAAGAGCCGTTCGACTGGAACGGCAAGCATTGGAAAGGGAAGGGGATCGTCGCAACGCCGCGTCCTGCCTCTGAGCCGCATATGCCGATGGCGACGGCGACGGATTCCGACGGCATGATCAAGTTCTGCGGCGAGAACGGCCATACGCTGCTATCGGCGTTTCTTGAGCCGGCGGCACGGCTGCGGGTCAAGTCGGAGAAATATTGCGCCGCCGCCGATGCGGTCGGCCGCAAGAATCCGCGCCGCAATATTTCGGTGTCGAAATACATCTATCTCGCCGACAGCCTGGAAGAAGCGATCGAGGATCTACGGCCGGCGGCAAATTACGAACTCAGCTTCCAGGCTGCGCGTGGCCTGCTGCACTTCGCCAGAACCGTCTACAAGCTACCGATCGTCGGCGACACGATCACCATCGAGGATATGGTCAACGGTGGCTGCTACACGCTCGGTACGCCGGATCAGGTGACCGAACAGATCATCAAGCACTATGAGGAATCCGGCGGCTTCGGCACCTTGCTGCTGATTGCCGGCAAGTCCTGGGCGACGCGGGAGAAGCGGACGCGGTCGATGACCCTGTTCATGGATAAAGTTGCGCCGCGCCTGCGCGGGCTGGATCCCGTGACCTGAAGCAGAAGCCGGCGGATAAGAGTTGCCGGTACGATCGGCGAGATTGGATCGAGCCGGACAACTCTATTTGTGGGATATCGATTATCGCGAAGCCGGCCAACGCCGATTTCTATAATCGGTGGCGGGTGACCTGAATTTAACAATAGATTCTTGATGTTATCATGTAATTAATTGCACTTGACAGCCTTAACTGTCAGGACTAGTTCGGTATGCGACTAGTTCAC
>JAQGJO010000037.1 GCA_028290595.1 Hyphomicrobiales bacterium
GCACGCCCGGACCTTTGACGGCGGAAATGCAGAAGTGATTGGACCAGAAGCCGACAAGCCGTTCGACGAAGCCGCAAGCCGGCGCATGGGCGCGCTGGATGCGCGCCAAAGCGTCGGAGCGAAACCGATCCTGCACGATGTTGAAGTTCGGCTGCGGTCGCGGCGGGGCAGGACTTGCCGGTGCAGGACTTGCCGGTGCAGGACTTGTCGGTGCAGTGGCGGCTGGTGCGTCGGACGCTGCCGGCGTACTTGGCGCAGTCTGATTTGCCTGGGCAAGCGCTTCGCGCCTTTGGCGCAGCACGCCATACATTTCTGCCAGCAGGTCTTCGCTCGGACGCAGATTGGGGCCTCCGAGCATGGCGACCCGCGGCGACGCCAGTTCGGCTTTGACGAAGCCTTTCGGATCGGCGGCTGCATTGGCGAGGTCGCCGGAATTGCCGCCACGGGCGCCAAGTCCGAAACGATTGAGCGCGACGAGCGCCATCTGCGCCTTGATGCTGACCGTCATTGCATCGTCTTTCGACCAATCAATCTCGCGAGCGATCATGCCCGTCGATCATGGCAACATCAAATCATGGCAAAATCATACGTCAGGCAAATGTAACAACCTGGCGGATGGCCTTGCCTTCGCGCAGGCGGTCGAAGCCTTCGTTGATGTCGTCGAGCGCGATGCGGTCGGTCAGCAGGCGATCGACCGGCAGGCGGCCGCGGCGGAACAGGTTGATGTAGCGCGGCAAGTCGCGCGACGGCACGCAGGTGCCGATATAGCTGCCCTTCAAGGTGCGCTCTTCCGCCACCAGACTGACGGCTGGAATCGACAGCATGGCGGACGGCGCCGGCAAGCCGCCGGTAATGGTGGTGCCGCCGCGCCTGGTGATCGCATAGGCGAGTTCGAGCGCTTTCACTGAGCCGGCGAGTTCGATGACCACATCGAAACCGCCCTTCGTCGCTTCGCGAATCGTTGCGGCTGCATCGGCCTCGCGGGAGTTGAACGTATCGGTGGCTCCAAGCTGTCTGGCGAACGCGAGCTTGCCGTCATCGAGATCGATGGCAGCGATACGATCGCCGCCCGAAGCAATGGCGCCGAGCAGGGCGGCGAGGCCGACGCCGCCGAGGCCGACGATGGCCACGGTCGATCCGGCGGACAGCGCCGCCGTGTTGACGACAGCACCGACGCCGGTCAGTACGGCGCAGCCGAAGAGAGCGGCGTGATCGAGGGGTATGTCCTTGTCGATCTTCACCAGCGAGCGGCGCGAGACGACGGCATATTCCGCGAAGGCGGAGACGCCCATGTGATGATTGAGCGGCTTGGTATCGCGGCTGATGCGGCGTTCGCCGGACAACAGCACGCCGGCGCCGTTGGCTGCCGCTGCCGGTTCGCACAAGGCCGGCCGGCCGATCGCGCAAGGCTGGCAATGGCCGCAGCTTGGCACGAAGACAAGAACGACGTGATCGCCCTTGGCGAGATCGTCGACGCCCGCTCCCAATTCCTCGACCACGCCGGCCGCTTCATGGCCGAGCGCCATCGGCGTCGGGCGCGGGCGCGAGCCGTCGATGACCGAAAGATCGGAATGGCAGAGCCCGGCGGCGGCGATGCGCACCAGCACTTCGCCGGGGCCCGGCGGATCGAGATCCACGGTGGAAATCGTCAGCGGCCTGGAGACGGCATAGGGCGTCGCCCGGCCCATGTCTTCGAGAACGGCGGCGCGGACCTTCATGCGTCTGATCTCCAGAGAAAAATCTGCACTACTTTCGCTATTCTTGGCGACTGTCGCAATCGCAATATGATTAGGTAGCTAATCTTGCGCAATGGCTGCGCTTGCGACATCATTGCCGCAAGCCCGAAACGGGCGGCGATGGCCGGCAAAAGATCAGCCGTCGAAGAAAATACGGAGGAAACAAGGATATGACGGGTTTCGATGTCAAGACGGCCTATAGCGTGGCGGGCAAAATCATCATCGTCACCGGTGGCGGCACCGGCATCGGCAAGGTCTACAGCCAGCGGCTGGCGGAAGGCGGCGCCAAAGTCGTGCTTGCCGATATCGCTGCGGAGCCGGCGAGCAAGGTTGCCGAGGAATGCACCAAGGCCGGGCTGGAGGTGGTGTCGTTTCCAACCGATGTGGCCAACCCTGACTCAGTGGAAGCGATGGTGGCGCAGACGATCGCCAAATGGGGCCGGGTCGATGGGCTGATCAACAATGCCTCGTTGATGAGCGTGCTGCCGCGCGGCGACTGGTTCAAGATTCCGGTCGACGAATGGGACCGGGTGATGGCGGTCAATCTGAAAGGGATTTTCCTGTGCTGCCGCGCGGTCTATCCGCATATGAAGGCGCAGGGCGGCGGCCGCATCGTCAACATTTCATCGTCGCGCATCTGGCAGGGCAATCCCAACCGCCTGCATTACACGACGTCGAAGGCCGGCGTCATCGGGCTCACCCGCTCGCTGGCGCGCGAGGTCGGCGACGACAAGATCGGCGTCAACGCGGTGACGCCGGGCTTCACCCTGAGCGAAACGCAGATGGCGTCGTCGTCATCGAACTATGTGAGCGGCCGCGAGGATGGCCGCAGCTTCAAGCGGCCGCAAGTGCCGGACGATCTCGTCGGCGCGGTGATGTTTCTTCTGTCCGACGCCAGCGCCTTCATCACCGGCCAGACGATCAATGTCGATGGCGGCATGGCGATGCATTGAACTGACTCAGCCGAAAAAAATAAAGCAAAATACAAAAATAAGGAGGAGACACTATGACAGCAGCGACGGTGATCGAATTCGAACCGCTCAGCTCCATTCTCGGCGCCCGCGTTCACGGCGTCGATCTGACGCAACCCGATAGCGCCGCGCGGTCGTTGATGCTGCGTGAGGCACTCGCGCAATATTGCGTGCTGTGCTTTCCGCAGCAGACGATCAGCAACGACGACCAGATCCGCTTCGCGCGCAATTTCGGCCGCGCCGATGCGGATTTCATGGGCAAGCCGACGGCCAATGACGCGCCGGAGTATAGCGAGAAGGCAGAATATGATGGCCCGGCGAAGCGCGGCGTGATGTATATTTCGAACCTGCGCGAGAACGGCCAGCAGGTCGGCGCGCTGCCGGACGGCGAGTTGCATTTTCATTCCGACGGCGCCCATCGCAAGTCGCCCTATCGCGCCACCAGCCTGTTCTCCATCGAGATTCCGTCTGTTGGTGGTGAAACCAAATTCGCCAATATGCAGATGGCCTATGACCATCTGCCGGCGGCGATGAAACGGCGTCTGGAGGGCCTGACGGTGAACAACGTTTATGATACCCGCGCGTTGTTGCGCGAGCAGACGGACGAAACCGACGAGAAGCTGTCGAATGCGCGGCATCCGCTGGTGCGCGTGCATCCCGAGTCAGGCCGCAAGTCGCTCTATCTGAGCCGGCTGATGACGCGCAATATCGTCGGCATGGACCGCGCCGAAAGCGATGCCCTGCTGGAGGAGCTGTTCGCGCATATCGAGCGGCCGGAGTTCATCTATGCGCATTCCTGGAAGGTCGCCGACCTGCTGATCTGGGACAATCGTGCGGTCAATCATGCCCGCGCGGATTTTCCCGCGAGTGAGCGGCGGCATTTGCGCAGGGTGACGGTGTCGGAGCCGTAGGCCGCAGTCTTTGTGTCATTCCCGCCAAGCGAAGCGCAGAGCGGGAATCCAGGAGCAGCGTGATGTGGCTTCTGGATCCCCGCTCGCCCGCTACGCGGGCGTCGGGAATGACAGCCATTTGTCTTGCGTGGAATCATTCCTAGGTCTTTACCTGCGGGTTGATGCCCGCGGGAAAGATATCCTCGGGCTTCAGCAGCTTCTTCGCCACGCCCTGTTCGAAGCAGAAGCGCAAAAATGTTTCCAGCGTCTTGTAATTGGCATCGACGCCGTAAGGATAGATGTCGCCCCCGAACAGCTCGCGCAGGCCCATCACCGTGTCGTTGAGCCAGGGGATCGGATAGCGCGAGACGCCGCCCTCGAAGATGCGGTGCGTGGCGCGGTTCTTCGATTCTTCGAAAGCGAGGAACAGATTGCGCGCCGCCCAGGGGTGTTCTTCCAGCACAGCCTTGCGCATGGCGATGATGTGCATGATCGGATAGACGCCGGAGCGCTGGAAATATTTCACCTCTTCGGCGCGCGGGTCGTCGAACAGGCGTTTGATGTTGGGGTCGCGGCGCAGATAGGGCTGGGGAATGGTCGCCGTCATGATGGCGTCGAGCTCGCCGCGCACGATCATGTCGCTCAACGTCTTTTCCGGTTCGCGGATGATGTTGATGCCCTTGGGCAGGGTGAGATCGACTTTTTCGGTGCGGCCGGCATCCTCGGTGCCCGCCTGCACCCATTGAATGCTGGTGAGAGGCACGCCCGCCTCATGCTCGAGCCAGCCGCGGGTGTAGACGGCGGCGGTCTGCGCCCATTCGGGCAGACCGATCCGCTTGCCCTTGAGATCGGCGGCGGTCTTGATGCCTTTCGACGGGTTCACATAAAGCGACGACAGGCGGAAGACGCGCGAGGCGAAGACCGGCAGGGCGATCACGTCGCTCGTCTCGCCTTCGGCGAACTGGGCAGTGAATTTGGCGAAGGACATTTCGCTGACGTCCCATTCGCGCTTGGCGGCGAAACGGGAGAAAATCTCGTGAATTTCGTGCTGAAGCCAGATCGGGTCGATGCCCTGCGCCTGCACCTCGCCGCTGCGGAAATCGCGGAAATGATCGTAATCGCTGGTGGCGATGGTGAGATTGATCTTCTTCATCGGTTGTCTCCTCCTTTATGCCTTGCATTTTTGTGAAGCTTTACCGTCTTGATTGCATGGCTGTAAGGCGCGTACAATCAGGAAAAGCAAATATTCAGGAGGAGACGGGCATGTTCGCGCAGATCAATCACATGGCTATGAACAGCCCGAACTGGCCGATGATGGCCAAGTTCTACGAGGCCGTGTTCGGCCTGAAACCGCCCAGCAAGACCAGCCGGCCGGCCAATGGCGTTTCCGTCGGCGACGGCTATGTCGGCATGAACATCAATCCGCTGCGCGACGGCTATGTCGGCGGGCTCGATCATTTCGGCATGAAGGTCGAAAGCATCGACGCGGCGCTGGAGCGCATGCAGAAGAAGTTTCCCGAGGCCAGTATCGTCAAACGGCCGTCAACCCGGCCGTTCGCCCAATATTCAGGCAGCGATCCCGACGGCAATGTCTTCGATCTGGCGGAGCGGACGAGCAAGCTCAGTGAAATCTACGCCGAGCAGGCCGAGACCGAGGAAAAGCCGCTGCCCGATCGCTATCTCAACAAATTCGCCATCCGCACGCCGAACGCGGAAAAATGCGCGGAGTTCTAGTCCGAAGTGTTCGAGCTCGAGCCGCTGAACAAGCGGTGCGACGGGCCGGGCTGGCATCTCACCGACGGGCGGGTGACTCTGTCGATCCTGCCGTGGTCGATTCCGATTTTCGAGAATATGTCGATCAAGCGGCCGGGGCCCGATCACATCGGCTTCAAGGTCGAGAGCATGAGCGCGTTCAAGGAACACCTTGACGCGATCGGTGGTTCCAATCCCTATCTGGCGGCAATGCCGCTTGGCGGCAGCAAGGAATCCGACGCCCGCAGGGCGTTCCTGGCGAAATCCGCTACAGGCAAGATGCAGATCGCCGATCCCGGCGCGGTGTGGATCGACATCACAGATGAGTAAGGGCAGAGATCATGGATGACGCTGTTGCGAAAGCGCGGGTTGAAGACAAGTTCGTCACGGTCGACGGGCTGAAGCTGCGCTACATCGAGGCCGGCAGCGGCCCGCCGCTGCTGTTGCTGCATGGCGCGTCGCTGGGCTCCTCCGCCGATGTGTTCCTGCGCAATCTGCCGCCGCTGGCGAAGGCTGGCTTCCGTGCCATTGCCTTCGATTTTCCCGGCTTCGGCCTGTCCGACACGCCGTCGGATCATTCGGCCGCTTACCGCCGCGCCTCGATCCTGAAATTCATGGATGCACTGGGCCTTGAGAAGGCGGCGCTGATCGGCCATTCGCAATCGGGCGGCCCGGCCATCCAGACGGCGCTGCAGGCGCCCGACAG
>JAQGJO010000045.1 GCA_028290595.1 Hyphomicrobiales bacterium
GGCGGCGCCTCGGGTTCCACGGGAATTCAATCGGGCGGCGTGACCCTTGCGAGCGCCGCGGCCGAGGCGCGCTACCAGCTCGTCGAGATGGCGTCGAAACATCTCGGCGTTCCAGCGGCTGATCTCACCGTCGTCAACGGCGTAGTGCAATCGCGCAACGACGCCACCAAGAAAGTCACCTATGGCGAGCTGATCGGCGGGCGTTTTTTCGAGACGCAGCTCGAATGGAACAAGCAGATCGGCAATGGCCTCTTCGTCAAGGGCAAGGGCGTTCGCAAGCCGGTTTCGGAATATAAGGTCATCGGTACATCGCCGCTGCGCCGCGATGTTCCGATCAAGGTTCTCGGCACCGGCGATTATGTCGTCGACATCAAAGTGCCCGGCATGGTCCATGGCCGCGTGATCCATCCGCCGGTCGCGGGCGCCGAGCCGGTCTCAATCGACGAGGCATCGGTCAAGGATATTCCCGGCGTGCAGATCGTTCACGAGAAGGGCTTTCTCGCCGTCGTCGCGCCGCGTGAATATGATGCGGTGAAGGCCATGCGCCAGTTGAAGGTGACATGGACCGACGTGAAACCGCCGTTCCCCGGCAATGCGAAACTCTATGACCATATCCGCAATGCGCCGGCCGTGGCCAAGGATCCCGGCAAGGATGTCGGCGATGTCGAGGCTACGTTTGCCGGCGCCGCCCGCGTGGTCGAGGCCACCTACGAATGGCCGTTCCAGTCGCATGCGAGCATGGGTCCGGCCTGCGCTGTCGTCGAGATAAAGGACGGCGGCGCCACCGTGTGGACGGGTTCGCAGAAGCCGCATTACACCGGCGATGGTGTTGCCGCCATGCTCGGCCTGCCCAAGGAGAAGGTGCGCGGCATCTGGGTCTACGGCCCCGGCTCCTATGGCCGCAACGATGCGGGTGATGCGGCGGCCGATGCGGCGCTGATCGCCAAGAAGATCGGCAAGCCCGTCCGCGTCATCGGCATGCGCGCTGACGCCACCGGTTGGGATCCGAAAGGACCGGCCTCCGTGCACAAGGTGCGCGCGGCCCTCGACAAGGACGGCAAGGTCATCGGCTGGGACTTCGGCTCAAAAGGCTTTTCGCGTCTCGACGTCAACAGCAATGAGAGCGCGGTCTATGATACGCTCGCCGGTCAATCCATGGGCGTCGATCTGAAGCCAACCAATGCCTTCGCCTCGCCGGAAGAATCTTATAATTTTTCCGCCAAGCGCAAGTCCTGGGAGACGATCGCGCCGCTGCTCGATCGCGCGTCGCCCTTGCGCGGTTCGCATCTGCGCGATCCGCTCGGCCCGCAGATCCACTTCGCCAGCGAAAGCTTCATCGACGAACTGGCCTTCGCGGTCGGTGAGGATCCTGTGGCCTTCCGCCTCAAGCATCTGTCGGAGCCGCGCGATGTCGCGGTGGTGAAGGCTGCGTCCGAAAAGGCCGGCTGGCAGCCGCGCACGGCGGCGCGCAAGCAGGTCTCGGGCGATGTGGCGAGAGGGCAGGGCATCGCCTATGCGCAGCGCACCGGCACCCGTGTCGCCATCGTCGCCGAGGTGGAAGTCAACCTCAAGACCGGCAAGGTCTGGGGCCGCAAGGTCACCGTCGCGCATGATTGCGGCGTGATCATCAACCCCAAGCAGTTGACCCACACGATCGAAGGCAACGTCTGCCAGGGGTTGTCGCGCGCGCTGTGGGAAGAGGTGAAGTTCGACGACAAGAACGTCACCAGCGTCGATTGGGAGACCTATCCCATCCTCGACATCATGGAAGCACCGGAAACGGTGGACGTCGTTCTCATCAACATGCCGAACATCGCGCCCTCAGGCGCGGGCGAAGCCTCGATGCGTCCGCTCGCCGCCGCCGTCGCCAATGCCATCTACGATGCGACAGGCGTGAGGTTACGTCAGGCGCCGTTCACGCCGGATCGTTTGAAGGCTGGGCTGGCGTAGAGCAGCTTCAACTGCGAGGAAACCCTCGTCCTTCGAGACGCAACGCTGGCACGTTGCTCCTCAGGATGAGGGCTCTGTTAGTCTGTACAGGCGTCAGCCTCGCCGCTCAGTGCGCCTCATCCCAGTTCTGCGCCGCCTTCGCATCCACCTGCAACGGCACCAGCAATTGCACCGCCGGATGCGGCGCCTCGACCATCACATGGCGCACCACGCCGATGGTGGCGTCGACTTCCGCTTCCGGCACTTCGAACACCAGTTCGTCGTGCACCTGCAGCAGCATCTGCGCATTCAGTTTGGCAGATGACAGCGCATCGTCCATGCGCACCATGGCGCGGCGGATGATGTCGGCGGCGGTGCCCTGGATCGGCGCGTTGATCGCGGCACGCTCGTTGAAGGCGCGCTCGGAGGGGTTCGACGCGGTGATGCGCGGATAATGGCATTTTCGCCCGAACAGCGTCGTCACATAGCCCTGTTCGCGGCAGGCCTTCTTGGTGGCTTCCATGTAATCGCGGATGCCGGGGAAGCGCTCGAAATATTTGCGGATATAGGCGCCGGCCTCCTCGCGCGGAATGCCGAGCTGGTTGGCCAGTCCGAACGCCGAGATGCCGTAGATGATGCCGAAGTTGATCGCCTTGGCGCGGCGGCGGACTTCGCCCGGCATGCCTTCGATCGGCACGTTGAACATTTCCGACGCCGTCATCGCATGAATGTCGAGGCCGTCGTCGAAGGCTTTTCGCAACTGCGGGATATCGGCCATATGCGCCAGCACGCGCAGTTCGATCTGCGAATAGTCGGCCGATACAAGCTTGTTGCCGGGTGCGGCGATGAAGGCGGTGCGGATCTTGCGCCCGGCCTCGTTGCGCACCGGGATGTTCTGCAGATTGGGCTCGGACGATGACAGCCGCCCGGTGGTCGTTGCCGCCAGCGCGTAGGAGGTGTGCACGCGTTTGGTCTGCGGGTTCACATATTCGGGCAGCGCGTCCGTATAGGTCGACTTCAGCTTCTGCATCTGCCGCCAGTCGAGAATGCGCGCGGCGAGTTCATGGCCTTCCGCCGCAAGATCATCGAGCACGCCGGCCGAGGTCGACCAGGCGCCGGTGGCGGTCTTCTTGCCGCCGGGCAGGCCCATCTTGCCGAACAGGATGTCGCCCAATTGCTTCGGCGATCCCAGATTGAACGGCTCGCCGGCAAGATTGTGAATCTCCGCCTCGAGCCGAGCCATGCCTTGCGCGAATTCGCCCGACAGGCGCGACAGTATCTGCCGGTCGATGGAAATGCCGCGCCGCTCCATGCGCGCCAGC
>JAQGJO010000089.1 GCA_028290595.1 Hyphomicrobiales bacterium
TTGGCTTCGGAGGCCTTTGCCGCAGCGCTCTTGGACTTCGCAGCCTCAAGTGCTTTGGCCTTGGCCTCCTGCTTGGCAAGTTCGGCCTGCTTCGCCTTGGGCAGTTCCGGCGCTTTCGCGGCCTTCATTGGCTCGGGCCTGGAGACTTGAGCTTCGCGAGCCGGCTTCTTTTCCGGCACGGCGGGCGGAGCAACCAGGGTATGCGGCGGCGGCGCGATTCTCGCCGCCGGCTCGTTGTTCGAGATGCTGTAGACGGGAATCGTCAGCCGCGTGCCGGGCTGGATCTGCGAAGCAGACGACAGGCCGTTGACCTTGAGCAAGGCGTCCTGCGGCACGCCGTAACGGTTCGACAGGACAGTCGCGGTATCGCCCTGCCCGGCGGTGATCGCGGTGCCGCCGGCAGCGGTCCACGGACCCGAGCGGCCACCTGTGGCCGTCGCGGTAGTGGCGACCTGCGAACGTGCAGCAGCGGCCGAGAGATGCGGGCTCGGCGTCGACGGCGCACTATAGACCGGACGCGAGGGCATTGTGGGCGGCGGCAATTGTGAGGACTGGATTGAGGACATGCGCGGCGCGGCGGAAACCGGCCCCCGCTGCGGCTGGTAGCCACCTCCACCAATCTGATCGGGCGGCATCAGGGAGTTGACGCCGGTCGAACCCGTCGCCATCCGGTCTGAGCCACTAAATGCATCGCTCAGACGGGAAGAATCAGAGGAGCAGCCGGCCAAAGCCATGGCGGTTGCGCCGAGCAGTGCGAAGCGCATCGACATGCGCCATTTCGAAATATGAAAAGATCCACTCATCATGCCTACCCGCACACCACACTTACTACGCAGACTCATTAATGACGGGCACGGGTTAAGACTGGGTTTATGATGAATCGATCTGCCCCCTTTACGGGCAACAATTTTCGATTCAACGCGGTGGCTGCGGGACGGACAGGAGATGTCACCGACACTGTATGATGAAGATAACTGTCTGATTTCAATATATTTAATTATCAATCAGCGACGGGATTTTCGGACTGCCGGCACTCGAATCCGTGGCCGGACCACGCCGAAATTATGGTGAAATAAATTCGTCAAACGATCGATAAATGCCGTTGAACGGCCTCGCACAGCGAGGGCGGGCATCACAAATCGATGGATTTACCCGCTGTCAGCGGGCCGAGCCGGCAAGGCGTCAGCGGGGTGACCATCAGCGCGTCGCCGGCGCGTGGCCGCGAAATCCTGACGAGCTGCGTGCGTCCTTCGGCATCGGTCTGGGCGCAAACGATCAGGCCGGACGGCGCCAGCGCCGACAGCAAGGCGCGGCTCATCTCGCCAACGCTGCCGTGGATCAGGATACGGTCGAAGACGCCATGCTCGCTCGCCGGGACAAGCCCGTCCCTCCAGTCGATCCGGACATTGTCCATGCGCATCTGTTCCAGCCGCATGGTCGCCTGCAGCGCCAGCATGCGGTAGCGCTCGCAGGAGACAACTTCCCCCGCCAAGGTCGCCAGAATGGCGGTGGCATAGCCCGAACCCGTCCCGATCTCGTAGACGCGCATGCTGCGCTCGACTTGCAGCCCCTCCATCATCCGGGCGACCAGATAGGGTTCGGGCATGGTCTGGCCGCAGGCGATCGGCAAAGCTAGATCGCGCCAGGCGAGATCGGCATGGCGGTGCGGGACAAAGAGTTCGCGCGGCACCATTTCGAGCGCGCGCAGCACATTCAGATCCGAGACGCCGCGGGCGCGCAGACGCAGCACGAAGGCCATGCGCGCCTGATCCGCCCGCGAGGCGGTTGTTCGGCCAGACGGTGCTTCAACCTCTTGCATCGGCGTATCCCCGGCCTCAATCGAACGCGTGATAGCGTTTTCCAATCCTCCGGATCGGAAAGACGCGTCTCATTTATTTAATGAGCGCATTTTCTTAACGCGAACCGGTGTCCACTTCGCTTGAAAATGCGCTCGCGTATTTGACCAGATTTTGCCGATCGGTGAGATCGACCAACAAGGGCGTCACAGAGATCCTATCGGCCGCCAGTGCGGCGAGGTCGGTGCCTGCCGCGGGTTCGGATGTCTGGCGGTGAAAGCCGATCCAGTAATACGGACGATGACGGCCATCGAGACGTTCCTCGACACGCAACAGCGCCGCGTCGCGCTTGCCCTGGGAGCAGACCGAAACACCTTTCACCTGCGCGGCGGAGCAGCGCGGAAAGTTAACGTTGATGAGCGTGCTCGGTGCGATGCCGAGATCGAGAATGCGGCGCAGCACGCCCGGCGCATGGGTCTCGACATTGTCCCACGGGATGGCATCGCGGCCGCCGGGCGGAAAGCTCTGCGACAGCGAGATGGCGGGAATGCCGAGGATCGCGGCTTCCATCGCGCCTGCGACCGTTCCCGAATAGGTGACGTCCTCGGCGACGTTGTGCCCGGCATTGACGCCGGAGAGGACGAGATCGGGCCGGCGGCCTTCGAGGATTTTATGCACCGCCATGATGACACAATCGGTCGGCGTGCCCTGCACGGCGAAATGGCCCGGCGACACCTCGCGCAGCCGCAGCGGATCGTTGAGCGACAGCGAGTGGGAGACGCCGGATTGGTCGCTTTCGGGCGCCACGACGGTCACGGTTGTCGCGTTCAGCGCTTCGGCAATCCGTTCGAGGACCTGCAGGCCCGGCGCATGGATGCCGTCGTCATTGGTGATGAGAATATGCATCGGTCCGGAATATCCGCTTTCGCCGCGAGGGTGGCGGACTTTTCTATAGCCTGATGACGATTCAGGCCAAAGGGCAATATCACGGGCGCATTTTAAGGCAACATGGAGTTACGGTCGCAGGATCGCATATTCTGTGCAGAGTCATCCAACATCCGAGTTCAACAATGAAATTTGCAGTCGTGGGAGCCGGCGCGGTCGGCTGTTATGTGGGCGCCCTCCTGGCCCGCGCCGGCCATGACGTGTGCCTGATCGGACGGTCCCAGCATGTTGAGGCGATCCGCCGGCATGGCCTGCGCCTCGAAAGCAAACTCTTCGACGGCTACGTACCGATGCAGGCGACCACCGAGATCAGCGGTGTCGCAGGCGCCGATGTGGTGCTGTTCTGCGTCAAGTCGTCGGATACGGAAGCCACTGGCGCGATGATCGCGCCGCACCTGAAACCCGACACGGCCGTCCTTTGCCTGCAGAATGGCGTCGACAATGCCGAACGGCTGTCCGCCGTTCTCAAGCAGACGGCGCTGCCGACGGCGGTTTACGTGGCGACCGAAATGGTAGGCCCTGGGCACGTGCGCCATTACGGCAGTTGCCAGTTGATCATCGGTTCCAGCGCGTCCAGTCCCCGCATCGCGGATGTCTTGAGCGAGGCAAAAATTCCGACAACAGTTTCGGCTCAAGTCATCAATGCTCTTTGGACCAAACTGGTGGCCAATTGTTCATACAACGCGCTGTCGGCTGTCTCCCAACTGCCCTATGGACGGCTCATCGAAGTCGATGGCGTGCGAGAGACCATCCAAAACACAATCGACGAATGCATTTCCGTCGCCAACGCCGCCGGCATCGTGCTCCCAGCCAACATCCACGATCTGACGATGGCGATCGCCATCGACATGGCCGGCCAACGTTCGTCAACCGCGCAGGATCTCGCCCGCGGCAAGCCGACCGAGATCGATCACCTCAACGGCTATGTCGTGCGCAAGGGCCGACAGCTTGGCATCCCGACACCGATCAACCTGCTGCTGCAGACCATGGTGAAACTGAAGGAGACGGAACACAAGCCGTCCGCCGTGTCTGTATCGAGTTGAGCCGCCTATCGAACATTATCCATACGGCTCGCGGGCATAAAAGAAAAACCGGCGGCTCGATGAGCCGCCGGTTTCGCCTAAAGCAGGTATTCGCTTCGCTTAGTAGCGGGCGAGGACTGCACCGGCGGGGCCGCCGAAGTGGTAGCTGACGCCGAGACGAACGGTGTTGTCGTAGTTCTTGGCCTGAACGATGCCGCCCGGAACGCCGTAGCTGCGCTTGCCGAAATCGGCGTAGCGATACTCAAGGCGTGCCGACCAGTTGTTGTTGATCGCGTATTCGACACCGGCGCCGATCGTCCAGCCCGCGCGGGTGGCCGTGTTGCTCAGAGCGCCTGCGCCAGTGAACGAGTCGAACTTGTAGCTCTGGAGCGCGACACCACCGGTGCCGTACACGAGAACGCGGTCGAACGCGTAGCCGAGACGGGCGCGAACCGAACCCTGCCAATCGGTGCGGCTGCGCACGAACAGGCCGGCGGCCGGCGAGCCGGAACCGCGGACGCCGGAGGCTTCGAAGTCGCCTTCGAGGCCGGCGACGATCGAGCCGAACTGCTGGTTGTAACCAGCATGGACACCGCCGACGACGCCGTTGCCGTCATAGGAAACGGACGGACCAGCGAACGGGAACGTCACGTTGCTCTTGGTGTTGCCCCAGGCGTAGCCGATCTGACCACCGACGTAGAAGCCGGTCCAGGTGAAGATCGGAGCCGCATAGATGGGGGCCGGAGCCGGAGCCGCCTCGCGGCGGGGCAGATCGGCCGCCGAGGCGGAGCCGATGGCGAGCGCCGAGAGCGCGACCGCCGAGAGGAGAATATTGCGCATGCTTAGTTTCCTTTTCCACTCACATATTCAAATTTAAGCGCCCCGATTTCGCTGGCCTATTTAGATCTGCGACTGGCATTGTTCTGTCACAATCGCAGCGCGTTGCAGGCAGGGCACAGGTCGTTTTAACTGGTCTAATGTGGCTGCCATGTGGTCCGACTATGGCGCTCAAAAGCTCGCAACATTGTGTTGCGATAAGGCAACATACTCCCTTGAATATAAAGGAATCGCACCCGCTTTAAGCAGATGAAATCTCTTCTTAAAACGATGTCTGGGAGAGCTGGGAAATCGCCTGTCCTGAGGCCGAAAAATCAGCCGTTCAAAGGGCGAAAATCGACCGATCCGTGGCGCGCGCACCGATCTGATGACTTGAGGCCGCAGTCCTTAACGAGACTTAACGCGAAGCAGCTTTTTCCGCGGCGTACCCGGTTTCAGGGCCGGCGATTTATGGCGGCCAAGCCGTTCATATAGGGCTGCAGCACATCGGGCACGGTGACCGAGCCGTCTTCGTTCTGGTAGTTCTCCAGAATGGCGACCAGGCAGCGGCCGACGGCGACGCCGGAACCGTTGAGCGTATGGACGAACTGGGTCTGCTTGCCCTCGCCGGCGCGGAACCTGGCATTCATGCGGCGCGCCTGGAAATCGCCGCAGACCGAGCAGGATGAGATTTCGCGGAACTTGCCCTGCCCCGGCAACCAGACTTCGATGTCGTAAGTCTTCTGCGAGGCAAAGCCCATGTCGCCTGTGCACAGGGTGACGACGCGGTAATGCAGGCCAAGGCGCTTCAACACTTCCTCGGCGCACGCGGTCATGCGCTCGTGTTCGGCCAGCGATTGCTCGGGCGTGGTGATCGACACCATCTCGACCTTGCTGAACTGATGCTGGCGGATCATGCCGCGCGTATCGCGGCCGGCGGCTCCCGCCTCGGCGCGGAAGCAAGGCGTGCCGGCGGTGAAGCGCAGCGGCAATTGCTTCTCGTCGAGAATAGAGTCGCGGACGAGATTGGTCAGCGGCACTTCGGCGGTTGGGATGAGCCAGAGGCCGGAAACCAGCTCTTTGACGTCGTTATCCCGGACGGCGAGAAATTGATCGTCGCGAAACTTCGGCAATTGCGCCGTGCCGAACATGGTGTCGTCGCGCACCAGCAGCGGCGGGTTCACTTCCTCGTAGCCGTGCGTGTCGGTGTGCAGGTCGAGCATGAACTGCATCAGCGCGCGCTCAAGCCGCGCCAGGCCACCCTTCAGCACGACGAAACGCGCGCCCGATAATTTGCCGGCGGTTTCGAAGTCCATCATGCCGAGGGCTTCGCCGATGTCGAAATGCTCTTTCGGCGCGTAGTTGAATTCGCGCTTCGTGCCGACGACGCGAACTTCGACATTGTCGTGTTCGTCCTTGCCGACGGGCACGTCAGCGAGCGGCAGGTTGGGGATTTCCGACAGCGCCACATGCAGCGCTGCGACGGCGCGCTTTTCCTCGGTCTCGTATTCGCCCATGCGCTCTTTCAGCGCCGCGACTTCGGCCTTCAACTCGTCGGCGCGGGCGGTGTTCTTGTCCTTCATCGCCGCGCCGATTTCCTTCGAGGCGGCGTTGCGGCGTTCCTGGGCTTTCTGCGCCTGGGCGATGGCGGCACGGCGGGTGTCGTCGAGCGCCAGCAAAGTCGCCGAAAGCGGCTCGAGCCCACGCTTGCGGCGGCCTTCGTCGAAGGCTTCGGCGTTGTCGCGGATCCAGCGGATGTCGAACATGGAGGAACTCTTAAGCGCGTGTCTGTTTGTATGTCTGTTCTATATGTCGCAACTGACAAAACTTACAGCATCGATTGTGTCAAGGCTGGATGACGTCCCAAAGCGAGAGCGTTTGAGGTTCCTGTACAGCGTCATGCCCGCGCTTGTCGCGGGTATCCACGCCGTCCGTGTGGAACATGCCAGAAGAGATAAGGCCGAACGTAGCCACTCTTCCTGCATCGCTACGCAATGTCCCGGCGTGGGTGCCCGGCACAAGGCCGGGCATGACGTGGCGGAGGGGGATAGATCCCGTTCCTGCGTCTATTCTGCTTCTGTGGCGACAGCATCCTCGGCGCGGCGCTTTTCGATCATCTGCACCGACAGGATCGAAAGCTCGTAAAGCAGTACGCCGGGGACGGCCAAAGCCATCATGCTGAAAATATCCGGCGGCGTCAGCACGGCGGCGAGCACGAAGACGAGGAACCAGGCGATGCGGCGCTTGTCGCGCAGGAAGCTGGCCGTGACGATACCGATGCGTCCCAGAAGTGTCAAAATGACCGGCATCTGGAAGGTGATGCCGAACGCGAAAATCAGCGTCATGATCAGCGACAAATATTCGCTGACCCTGGGCAGCAGTTCGATCTGCGCCTTGCCGGGTTCCTTCGCCTGCTGCATGGCGAGAAAGAAGTGCAGCAGGTTGGGCATGACGAGGAAATAAACCACCAGCGCGCCGAGCAGGAAGAAGATCGGCGTCGCCATCAGATAAGGCGCGAAGGCGTTGCGCTCGTGCTTGTAGAGGCCGGGCGCGACGAAGGCATAGATCTGGCTGAGGATGACCGGGCACGCCGAGAAGGCGGCAGCGAACATCGCCACCTTGATCTGGGTGAAGAAGAATTCCTGCGGCGCCGTGTAGATCAGCTTGACGTCGCCGTTCGCCGCCTTCTCGAAGGGGATGACGAGCAGGTTGTAGATGTCCTTCGCAAAATAGAAGAACACGATGAACATAATGATGAAGGCGAGCAGCGCCTTGATGATGCGCGAGCGCAGCTCAATGAGATGCTCCATCAAGGGAGCCTTGGTCGCCTCGATCGCGGCCTCATCTTCCGACAATGCGGGCGTTGGCGGCGGCGTCTGGCTGGCCGGCGTGCCGTGAGCGATCACGTCTGTGCTTTCCACGCTCATGATCCCTGCGCCACCTTGTGTTGCGGCTCAGCCGGCTCAGAGGCAGGCGTCTCGACAGGTGTCGCATGCAGCGTTTCGGCAACCTCGGGTGTGACCGGCGGCGGCGGAATATCGACGGAGAAGATGGCGTTGTCCGGATCGGCCGGCAGCGCGGGCGGCGCGTCGCCAGGCTTCGCTTCGAGCTTCGCTTCGGTTTTGGCTTCCGGCTTCTTCTCAAGCGCCTCGCGCAGTTCGCGCTCGGTGTCGCGGCCGGGATCGAAGGAAATGTCAGCCTTCGCCTGGTCGGCGATCTTCTGCATGTCCTTCTTGAGGTCGTCCATCTCGGACTCTTTCATCGCGTCCATGAACTGGCCCTGAAACTCAGTGGCCATGCGGCGCATTTTGGCGACGAAACCGCCGACCTGCCGCAGAA
Organism: Hyphomicrobiales bacterium; assembly: GCA_028290595.1. The sequence continues at coordinate 7,919 of JAQGJO010000089.1, forward strand.
CGCGCGGCAAATCCTTCGGGCCGATAAAAATCAGCGCGGCTATTCCGAGAATGATGAGTTTGCTGGCGTCGAAATCGAACATGGCATTCCGCCGGGGTTTGTCAGGAGCGGCCTACGGTCAAGCGTGTAGAAACGCAAGAGCGCAATCAAGCAATTGCCGCCCCGGGACACGATCGCCCGGGGTGAGTCATTCCAAGAATGGCTCAGCCCACCTTGGCGGGCTCGTTGGCTGACGTCGGCGCGGGCTGCGCGGCGGCGGCAGGTGTGGTCTGCACCGGCGCGGCCGGGGCATGGTCGATGGTGCGCGACTGTTCGGGCGCCGGCTTTACGTCGGTGTCCTCTTCAGCCATGCCCTTCTTGAAGGATTTGATCCCTTTGGCGACATCACCCATCAGATCGGAAATCTTGCCTTTGCCGCCAAACAGCACAAGGGCGAGAGCGCCGACGATGAGCCAATGCCATAGTGACATACTACCCATAATTGCCTCCAATGGACGGCGAACCAGCAGGCCCGCCGCCGTGTGCGCCGAAGTTAGGCCGAGTAGCCTCTAAATACTAGAACACTCCCCGCCACACTAGACATAGGAACCTCCGCCGCCAAGTGCGAGCGCTGAACCCAGTTCGTGTCGGATTAATTTTTCGTCATAGTTTGTCGGAATCGCGCCCGTTCCGGTCCGTTTCCGTGGCATCGCGGTCTTCTTCAGCATCTTCTTGCGAAGATTCACCGCTTTCCGAAGATTCGTCGTCTTCGGCGGGCTCACCGGCGACCGGCTCGTGAGCGTCGTTGGCTGCAACCGGCTGGCCAAACACACTGGAAGATTCGTCCGGCTCCTCAAACGCGGCAGATTCGCCCGCCTCGGATTCGGTCTCGCCTTCGCCAGCCTCGCCTTCAGCAACCTCGCCTTCAGCAACCTTGGCTTCGACCGGTTCGCTCCCTGCCGGCGCTTCGTTGCCGTGGAACAGGTCGTCGCCTGCTTCCAGCGGCTCTTCGTCGTCGGTCAGGGCGCTGTCGTCGCTCGGCTTGGGCACGCCAAAGCCCTGCGGCAGGCGGCCGTCAAACAGGCCGGCGGCGCGCAATTCATCGAGACCCGGCAGATCGGTGATCTGTTCGAGCCCGAACTGCAGCAGGAAAGCCTCGGTGGTGCCGTAGGTGACAGGCCGGCCCGGTGCCTTGCGGCGGCCGCGCAGGCGCACCCAGCTGGTCTCGATCAGCACGTCGAGCGTACCCTTGGAAATGGCGACGCCGCGAATGTCCTCGACCTCGGCGCGCGTCACCGGCTGGTGGTAGGCGACAATGGCGAGGGTTTCGAGGGCCGCCTTCGACAGCTTCTTCTGCTCGCTGACGTCACGCGACAGCAGCCACCCGAGATCGGTCGCGGTGCGGAACAGCCATTTGCGGGCGACGCGGACAAGATTGACGCCGCGGCCGGAATAATCGGCCTTCAGCTCTTCCAGAATTTCGTGCACATTCGTGCCTTCGGGCAGACGGCGGGCGATTTCGCCCTCTTCCATCGGCTCGGACGCGGCGAAAAGCAGAGCCTCGGCGATGCGCATGGCCTCGCGGCGCGCTTCCGTTTCTGCATTCATGGCGTCGTCCATGGTCTCATCCATGACGTCTTCCATGACATCTTGGCCCTCGAATGGCAGTTGTCTGGCTGCTTCTCCCACAATTTTCCTCGTCTGACCTTCGATATTTCAGGAAACCCGGGCAATTTGCTCGGGCTGATTCGGCGTCGGCGTGGCGCTGCGCACCCAGATCGGCGCAAAGGCGCGGTCCTGGCGGATTTGGAGCTTTCCCTCGCGAACCAGTTCGAGCGAGGCGGAAAACGTCGAGGCCCGCACCGTCTTGCGGGTTTCGGGCGAGGTGAAATAGTGGATCAGGAAGCCGTCCATGGCGGTCCAGTCCATGGCAATGCCCGACAGGCGCTCGAGCGCTTCGCGCGCCTCGGCCAGCGACCAGACGACCCGGTGCTTCAAGGTCACGCGCGACAAGACATGTTTCTGGCGCTGGCGGGCATAGGCCGACAGCAGGTCGTAGAGATTGGCCTGGAATTCGGAGGTCTTGAAGACGGTGACGCCTTCCGGCGCGCCGCGCAGGAACAGATCGCGGCCGACGCGCGGCCGATTGACCAGCTTCTCGGCAGCATCGCGAATAGCCTCGAGCCGGCGCAGGCGGTGGGCCAGCGCGGCAGCCAGATCGGCGGCGGCAGGCTCCTCGCCCTTCGGCTGTTCAGGCAGCAGCAGGCGCGATTTCAGATAGGCGAGCCAGGCCGCCATGACGAGGTAATCGGCGGCAAGCTCGAGCCGCACCTTGCGCGCCTCGTCGATGAAGGCGAGATACTGGATGGCGAGCGCCAGAACCGAGATCTTCGACAGATCGACCTTCTGGCGCCGGGCAAGCTCCAGCAGCAGGTCGAGCGGGCCTTCAAACCCGTCCACATCGACCAGGAAAGACGGCTCGTTGTCCGCCTTGTCGACCGTCAATGTCTCTTCGAATGGCAACTCTGCCAACGCGAATCACTCCACTCTGCCGCCCGAAAACCCGGATGGGGGCGGAGATTGATCGCTCTAGGCAGTCATCGCAAGCCCGGATTCGATCCTTGACCATGCGTCCACAGGATCAAAAGGGGCCGGTTCGGCCGAAATCGACGCCAGGGCCCGTTCGGCCCGTTCCAGCCGCGCCCCGTCGAGCACCGGCGAGGCGGCCGCCACCTCGTATCCGTCTGAAATCTCGCCGAAACAATGCAGCGCCAAGTCGAGCCCGGCGGCAAACAGCGCCGTGGTTTTCTCGGTGAATGAGCCCTTCAGGGCCTTCATCGATAGATCGTCGCTCATCAGCAGGCCGCCGAAGCCGATATGGCCGCGGACGATGTCGCGGATGACCTTGGGCGAGACCGTGGCCGGGCGGTCGGGGTCGATGGCGGCGTAGACGACATGGGCCGACATCGCCAGCGGCATGTCGGCCAGCGCCCGGAACGGGGCAAAATCCACACGCTCAAGCTCGGCCAAGGACGTGGCGACGACCGGTAGTTCGAGATGGCTGTCGGCCCGCGCCCGGCCATGGCCGGGCATGTGCTTGATCACCGGCAGCACGCGCCCGGCAAGCATGCCGTCGCAGGCGGCGCGGCCGAACCGCGCTACATCGCCGGGATTATCGGCATAGGCACGGTCGCCGATGATCTGGTGGGCGCCCGCCTCCGGCACATCGAGCACCGGCAGGCAATCGACGTTGATGCCGACCTCGTGCAGGTCGGCCGCCATCAGCCGCGCCGACAGGCGAATGAGCTCTTCGGTCGCCGTCTTGTCGGGATTGCCGGCAGCGACGAAGGCGCCGGCCGGCGGATATTTGCGCCAGTGCGGCGGACCCAGGCGCTGCACGCGTCCGCCTTCCTGATCGATCAGCACGGGAGCATCCTCACGGCCGACGATGTCGCGGAAATCCTGAATCAGACGAATCAGTTGCGGGCGGTCTTCAACGTTCCGCTTGAACAGGATGAGGCCCCAGGGCCGCGTCTTG
>JAQGJO010000093.1 GCA_028290595.1 Hyphomicrobiales bacterium
TGGCCGCACTGGGATTTCGATCCGCCGAGCGCCATCACCACGCTGCCTTTCCTCGACGATCAGGCGAAACGCAATATCCTCGGCCTCAATGCGGCAAAGTTGTTTAATCTGCCGATCAAGCGCACGCGTCCGCGCGCCGCCGACGCCATGGCGGCCCGCGCCGCTCATCGTGTTTCCTGATTTTATTGCAGGGATGAAACAATGCCTGAAGTGAATGTCGGCAATGCATCGTCGTTTTCGGATCCCGGCCGCAAGGTCTTCGAAGTGTCGGGACAGGAAGTCGGCGTGTTTCTTCTCGGCGGCGAATTCTACGCCTGGGAAAATCGTTGTCCGCATCTCGATGGGCCAGCCTGTCAGGGCCGCCTGCTGCCGCTGGCAACCGAAGCCGTGAATGAGGATCGCACCAGCCGCGGCCGCGAATTCTCGAAAGAGCATATGAACATCATCTGTCCCTGGCATGGGATGGAGTTCGACATTCGCACCGGCCGTCATCCGACCAATCAGGCGATTCGCCTGCGCAAGGTTCCAGTGCGTGTCGAGCGCGGCGAAATCTATGTGACATTGCGCGGCGCGTGACTCCTTCGCCCGCCTGCGGGAGAAGGTGGCCCTTGCGCAGCAAGGGTCGGATGAGGGTGGTGCGGGGCGATCTCGACGTGTGCGAAATCAAACATCGCAAAAACGAAAATTGATCATCGCCGCCGTTGATGCCGTCAGCAGGACTATTTGTCTTGTCACGGCCATGTTTCGATGCGACCCAGCATCCGTTCATGAACGGAGATCATTATGATGCTTAGATCACTCATTATCGGCTTTTCCATTTCAACGGTCCTGTCGGCTGGCGCAATGGCTGCCGATCCTATCGGCGTGCCTGCTTGCGATGAATTTCTCACCAAGTACGAGGCATGCATCACCAACAATGTTCCGGCAGCTCAAAAGAGCATGGTCCAGGGACAGGTCGACCAGATGCGCAAGAGCTGGACGGACATGGCCAAGAATCCGCAAGCAAAGCCGGCCTTGGAAGGCGCCTGCAAGACATCGCAGGAGCAGATGAAGGCAGTCGTCGCCGCCTACAAGTGCACCTTCTGATCTAAGACCCTTCTCCCGCTTCGCGGTAGCAGGAAAGAAAGCCCTTCTCCCGCTTGGCGGGAGAAGGTGGCCCTTGCGCAGCAAGGGTCGGATGAGGGCGGTGCGCTACTCTCCGACCAAAACTTTTGCTACACTCACATACCCATCTTCTTCATCGCGCTTGCGTGCTCCCACATCGCGCTTGGTCGGATCGCCATAGCCGCCGCCGGCCGGCGCTTCGATGCGATAGCGTTGTCCGGCCTTGAGTTCGACCCGGCAATTGGCCGGCATCTGCTTTTCATCTTCTTGGCCGGGCTGAAACAGGAAGCGACTGCGTCTCCCGGGCTCACCGCCCGCCACGCCATTGGGCGCAAACTTCGTCTTGTCGCCACGATAGAGCACCACCGCCGGCTGCTGCACTTCGTATTCGCGCCGAAAGCTCAACCCCCCGCGAAATTCACCGTCGCCGCCAGAATCGGGAATGAGCTCGAAGCGCGTCACCCGGCAGGGAAATTCGCTCTCCACGATCTCGATCGGCGTCACGTAAATATTCGACAGATGCACGGTGACGCCGGAAGCGCCGTCCTGTGTCGCCGCACCGCCATAGGCCGAGCCGTAGATCTCATGCTGGTTGTGATGCACCTGACGCTCGCCCGCACCGAAGGCAACGACGATCGAACCACCGCTGCCGCCGGCATTGGCGGCGGCGCGCGCCGGAAAGAACGGGTTGAGCGCCTCCATCACCACATCAACCAACCGCTGGCAGCTCTTCATATAGCTCGAACACGGCGCCGGCGGTTGTGCGTTGACGACTGAGCCGAGCGGCGCGACGATGGTGACGAGCGACCTTGCCGCATCGCTGTAGCGCAGCGCCGGATCGATCAGGCCGATCAGCGCGTGAAAGCAGCAGGCTTCCACCAGCGGCATGCGCAGATTGACCGGATTGCGCGCCTGCGGGTCGCTGTCGGAAAAATCGAACGTCACATGACCATCGCGCACTTTGACGACGACATGCATGCGCACCGGCGGATTGTTGTGTTCGCCGTCATTGTCGAGAAAGCCTTCGGCCTCGCTGTCGCCATCGGGCACGCGGGCGAAGGCCGCCTGCATTTCATAGCCGGCGGACGAAATCATCTCGTCGAGCGCCGCCTTGAGTGGGGCAGCGCCGATCTCGCGCGCGATGCCGGCAATGCGATCGCGGCCGATCATCACCGCGCCGGTCTGGCTGCGCATGTCCCCCAGCACCAGCCGCGGCTGGCGGCTGTTGGCGGCGATCACCCGCTCGATATCTGGCAACAATCTGCCACCGGCATAGAGCCGGATCGGCGGCATCATCAGACCTTCCTGGAACATTTCCGTCGCCGAGCCATAGCTCGATCCAGCCACTGTGCCGCCGATATCGGCCTTGTGGGCGATGGCGGCGGAAAATCCGACCAGCTCGCCGTCGACAATGATCGGCGCCATGATCGCCATGTCGGGCGCATGCGGCGTGAAGCCTTCGTAGGGATGGTTCGACACAAAGATGTCGCCATCGACAAGATTGTCGCGGCCGTAGAGCGCCATGATCTTGCGCGCCAGATAATAATACGACGTCGCATGATAGAACATCGGCGGCGAGCTGATCAGCCGGCCTTCCGCATCCACGATGACGCAGGAAAAATCGCGCGATTCGCGAATGATCGTCGAATAGCCGGAGCGGAAGAAATGATGCGACATTTCCTCCATCAGGCAGCCGATCCGGTTGCGCAAAATCTGAACCGTGACGGGATCGATCTTCAACGCCGCGCCCTTTCGAGAATGAGATTGCGGTAATGGTCGCAACGGATGTCCCAGCCGTCCGGCACGATGGTCGTGGCGTCCACCTGCTCGATGATCGCAGGGCCGCTGGCGCGCCAACCTGGCTGCAGGCTCTCGCGCCGCCAGAGGGCAGCCTCGACCTTGCGCGCCGGCCCGAGAACGAGCATGCGCTTGCCTGTCGGCACGGCCTGCGTGGTGTCTGCCGCCGTTTCTTCCATCGCCTTGTATTTCGGCATAACGACGCTGGCGCGCACGCGGTAACTGACAACCTCGATGGCCGTGTCGCGGGCCGAATGCCCATGCAGCGCCGCATGCTGATCATGGAAGCGTTCGCCCAGCGCATCGAGAGCGGTACGGTCGAGTGGTGCCGCGAGGCCGTCGAGCCCGACGCGCAGTTCGTAACCCTGGCCGCTGTAGCGCAGGTCAACCTCGCGGGCGAAGATGGCGTCTTGCGGCCGCAATCCTTCCGCCGCGATTTCGGCTTTGGCAGCCTGTACGAGATCGTCGAAACAGGCCTCCGCATGCGCCGGCGACAGCGTCGCGACATCGCTCATTTCCGAGCGCATGTAATCGTGCCGCACGTCGGTACATAACAGCCCGAGCGCCGAAAACGCACCGGGGTTCAGCGGCACCAGGACTCTCGGAATGCCAAGATCTTCCGCCACCTGCGCCGCATGCACCGGGCC